>JBGUUF010000204.1:0-6211 GCA_045133435.1 Acutalibacteraceae bacterium | reverse complement strand
TTTTCGACTTAAAAAGTCTGAACAGATCCATTTTGATTAAGTTTATCATTTTATTCAGCCACCCCTCCTGTGATATTTACAAAGAATTCCTCAAGGCTCTCCTGCTTGACCGAAATCGAACGGATGGAAATGCCGCGCTTGGCGAGTTCCATGTTGATCTCTCCGACCTTGTCGCAGCAATTGTTCACCCGCATCGCGCCGTCCTCATAGACCTCGTAATCGCTGAAGCCCATTTCCTCCAGCACCACGCAAACTTCCTTGATTGCGTCGGACTTGATTTCGATGCACTCGGTGCATTTCGCCAAAAGCTCGTCTTTCGGCAGTTCGAGCATCAGCTTGCCCTCGTTGATTATCGCATAATGTGTGGCGATTCGCGCGAGTTCATCGAGAATGTGGCTTGAAATTATAATGGTAATTTCGTATTCGCGGTTGAGCTTGGCGATGACGTTGCGTATCTCGATGATACCCTGCGGGTCAAGACCGTTGATAGGCTCGTCAAGAATCAGCAGGTCGGGCGTGCCTATCATCGACATTGCGATGCCGAGGCGCTGTTTCATGCCGAGCGAGAACTTTCCCGCCTTTTTCCTGCCTGTGTCGGCAAGACCCACGAGTGTGAGCAACTCGTTGATTTTCTCCTTGTTGTAAACACCCATCGCGATCGCCTTCATTTTCATGTTGTCAAAGGCGGTCATGTCGTCGTAAATGCCGGGTGCTTCGATAAGTGCGCCGATTCGGCTCTGCTGTGCGTGGGATTCTCCCGAATCCTTTCCGAACAGCCTTATGTCGCCCGAGGTGGGCTTGGCAAGTCCCGAGATCATCTTCATAAAGGTAGTCTTGCCCGCGCCGTTGCGCCCGATAAGTCCGTAAATCGAGCCTTTTTCGATGTTAAGGCTGAGGTTGTCAACGGCTTTCTGCCTGCCGTATCTCTTGGTGAGGCAGACCGTCTGCAATAAATATTCGCTCATGTAAATTCCTCTCTTCTTTGTTTAAATTTTCTTTGCAAGTTAAGTATAATTGAACAAAGGTAAATTAGTCGCAAAAAAATTATAAAGAAAGCGTAAAGATGAAAATATTTTTTGCTCGGCGGCACATGTGTGGTAAAATGAATACATAGAAAGAGCCGTTAATTCTCGTTGCGAGAATAACGGGCAGGGAATGGAAGAATTATTTAAGATATAAGCAGAAGGGAAAAGCCCTCCGTTGATAATCTGAATTTTAGTGACAAAATAAGGCACATTGGCACGATATTCTGTCCACTAAAAATAATTTTAATCTATTTCAGATTAAAAGTCGATAAGTAATGCAATTATATTTTAGACTATCATTTGAGGTGAGGCTTATGTATCGCAGAGTTCGAGAGCTTCGGGAGGACAGAGATATTCCGCAGCGCGAAATTGCGTGGCGGCTGAATATGTCGCAGACGGGATATTCCAAGTACGAGACGGGGGAGAACGATATTCCCACCGCGGTCCTTATCAAGCTGTCGCTGATATACGACGTGAGCATAGACTACATCCTCGGCATGACCGACGAAAAGCAAAGATACATTATCTCCTCCTCGTTTTCGCAAGAACTGCCCGAACCTTTCGAGTGCGTGAAAAAATATTCCCGCCAAAAAAGTCAAAAAAGCGAATAAAATCCCGTCCAATTTCTGCAAGAGAAAGTTTTGGACGGGATTTTTTGTGCAATTTCTATTTAATTGGCTCAAATATTTTTATTTTACAGCTTCAAAACCGTGCTTGAGGTCGGCTATGATATCGTCAATGTGCTCGGTGCCTATCGACAGACGGATCGTGTTTGGCTTGATGCCGCAGTCGAGAAGCTCGGCTTCGGTCATCTGGGAATGAGTGGTGGATGCGGGGTGAATTACCAGCGACTTGACATCAGCTACATTTGCGAGCAGCGAGAAAAGCTCGAGCGATTCCGTGAATTTCTTAGCCTGCTCTGCTGTGCCCTTCAATTCAAATGTGAAGATAGAGCCTGCGCCGTCGGGGAAATATTTCTTATAAAGCGTGTGGCTGTCGTTTCCGCGAAGTGCGGGGTGATTAACTCGCTCGACCTGCGGATGTCTGCGGAGGAAGTCCACTACTCTGAGCGCATTTTCCACATGACGCTCAACTCTCAGCGAGAGAGTTTCAAGTCCTTGAATGAGCGCGAAGGAGTTGAATGGGCTGATAGTCGCGCCCTGATCTCTCATGAGCGTGGTGCGTATCTTGGTGACATATGCCGCCGCGCCGCATGCATCGGCAAAAACTACGCCGTGATAGGAGGGATTTGGCTGAGACAGCCCCGGGAATTTATCATTCTGTTTCCAGTCGAATTTGCCGCCGTCTATGATCACACCGCCCATTACAGCACCGTGACCGCCGATAAATTTAGTTGCGGAGTGGACCACTACATCTGCGCCGTGCTCGATGGGGCGGAAGAGATAGGGCGTTGCGAATGTGTTGTCAACGATGAGCGGAATGCCGTGCTTATGGGCAATTGCGGCGATAGCGTCGATATTAGCGATATCGCTGTTGGGGTTGCCGAGCGTCTCAGCGTAGAGCAGCTTGGTGTTTGGCTGGATCGCGCTCTCGAAATTCCTCGGGTCGCTCGCGTCAACGAAGGTGGTGGTTATCCCCGCCTCGGGCAATGTATTTGCAAAGAGGTTGTATGTGCCGCCGTAAACCGATTTGGATGAGACTACATGACTGCCCGCTGTGGCGATATTTCTCACAGCGTAATCAATTGCCGCCGAGCCTGACGCAGTGGCCAGAGCCGCCACGCCGCCTTCGAGAGCCGCAATGCGCTTCTCAAAGACATCCGAAGTGGGGTTCATCAAGCGGGTGTAGATATTGCCGCCCTCTGTAAGACCGAAGCGTCCCGCCGCCTGTGCGCTGTCTTTGAAGACATAAGAGGTAGTGGCGTAAATCGGCACCGCGCGAGCATCTGTGGCGGGGTCGGGGGTTTCCTGTCCTACATGTATCTGAAGTGTTTCAAATTTATAATTTTTGTTATCTGCCATAGTTAAACACCCTTTCAAGAATTTGTCAACTGTTATTTCCTACCGGTATGATAGGATTATAACAGGCAAATCCTAGTTTGTCAATAGGATATGCGGAATTTATTTAAAAAAATCTTAAAATTAATTTTGTGTTGACAGATACAGCAATATCGGGGATAATTTTAATATATATTCATCAAATAAGGAGCGCGCGCAAAATGTACGACAGCATTATCATCAAAAATCTAAAAATTTACGCATATCACGGGGTCAATCCCGAGGAAAAACGCGACGGACAGACCTTTTACCTCGACATCGACCTGCACGCCGACCTATCCCGCCCCTGCATTTCCGACAATGTGGCAGACACTATCAATTACGACGAGGTGTGCAACTGCGCCTACCGCATTATGACCGAGAACACATACGACCTCATCGAGCGTGCCGCGCAGGCTGTCTGTGACGGGATACTCAATGAATTCCCGCAGGTAATGAGTGTCGAGCTGACCCTTAAAAAGCCCGACGCGCCCGTGAAATGCGACATCGAATATGCCGCCGTAAAAATCTGCCGCGAGAGAAAGGACTGAGCGACGTGAAAGCTATATTGGGACTGGGCGCAAATCTCGGCGATGCAGAGGGCAATCTCCGCCGCGCCCTTGAGTGCATAAGCTCGCTCTGCAAGACCGAGCTGCTGCGGGTGTCGAGTTTTTATGCCACCGAAGCGGTCGAGGTCAACGAGCCTCAGCCGCCATATATCAACTGCGTGGCGGAAATCGACACTTCGCTCTCGCCGAACGCGTTGCTCGGGGCATGTTTGGGGATCGAGTCGGCACTGGGGCGGGTGCGCGTCGGGTATAAATCCCCTCGCACGGTGGACATCGACCTGCTTATTTACGAAAATTTCAGCTCCGACAGCGAGGAGCTGACCCTCCCGCATCCGCGCATGATGTACCGCGCATTCGTGCTGATTCCGCTGTCGGAATTATTCCCCGACGGCACCGCGCTGGGAGTGGAATTCGGCGATAAGCTCAGCGAGGTCGCCGAGCAACAGATAGAATTGTACGCAAAATAAAAACAGCCTTTGCACGGGTCAATTGATGACAGTGCAAAGGCTGAACCTTTTTAATGCGTTAAATTACATAATTATCCGCGCCGAAATTCTGATGTTTGTCAAGAACGTCCTGCAAGGTAATGCTGTTGAGATAATTGTTGATAACATCGTACAGCCCCTTCCAAATAGGCAGTGTCGGACAGTCCTCACAGCGACCGCACTGGTTGGTGGTTTGAGCCAAGCAGGCGACGGGAGCAAGATTGCCCTCAGTGTGGCGCAGGATCTCGCCGAGTGTATACTGCTCGGGAGTTCTTGCAAGCTTGTAGCCGCCCTGAAAACCGCGGTTTGTCAAAAGCATATGGTTTTTGTTGAGTATGGGAACGATCTGCTCCAAATACTTTTTTGAGATATTCTGTCGCTCGGCGATGTCCTTTAATGCGATAAATCCATCGTTCTGATGCTCCGCCAAGTCAATAAGCATACGCAGGGCATAGCGCCCTTTCGTTGAAATCTTCATTACACGTCCTCCTGAATTCATATCAATTTTATATGATATTAATATAACATATATTTGTTCCACTTGCAAGTAAATATAATATTAATTTTTTCATTTGCGTCAATTCGCAATAAAATTTACTTTCAATTTTATTGCAATTGCAATATCTTGATGATATAATTAAAAGATAAAATGAAAATTAATACCCTTTTGAAAGGATTGAAATTTAATTATGGCGCTTATCACACGCTCTATTAAAGGAACGCAGGACGTTCTTCCGTCCGAAAGCTACAAATGGCAGTATATCGAGGCGACCTGCCTTGAAACTGCGCGTCTGCACGGATATTCTGAGATCCGCACCCCTGTATTCGAGCACACCGAGCTTTTCACCCGCGGCGTGGGCGATACCACCGACGTTGTGCAAAAGGAAATGTATACCTTCACCGACAAGGGCAACCGCTCTCTGTCTCTCCGCCCCGAGATGACTGCATCCGCCGTTCGCTCGGCGATCGAGCACGGTCTTATCAATGACGCACTTCCCGTAAAGGATTGTTATATCGCCTCCTGCTACCGCGCAGAAAAGCCGCAGGCAGGTCGCATGCGTGAATTCCACCAGTTCGGCGTGGAGCTTTTCGGCGCACCCTCTCCCGCCGCCGACGCTGAGATAATTTCGCTCGCAAACGCAACTCTCACCGAGCTTGGCATCAAAAATTACACCCTCGAAATAAATTCTATTGGCTGCCCCGAATGCCGCGCCGAATACCACAAGGCGCTCAAGGAGTATTTCAACGCACACAAGGAGCAGCTTTGCGAAACATGCCTTGACCGTCTGGACAGAAACCCCATGCGCATCATCGACTGCAAGGTGCCCGACTGCCACGAGATCGCCAAGGACGCGCCCAGAATGATCGACTATCTCTGCGACGACTGCCGCGCTCACTTTGACAGCGTGAAGAAGTATCTCGACGCAATGGGCATTGCATACACCGTCAACCCCTCCATCGTGCGCGGTCTGGACTACTACACCCGCACCGTGTTTGAGTTTATCTCCAACGACCTCGGTGCTCAGTCAACTATCTGCGGCGGCGGTCGTTACGACGGACTTTTCAAGCAGCTCGGCGGTCCCGACACTCCCTCGCTCGGCTTCGGAATGGGCCTGGAGCGCGTTATGCTGGTAATGGAGGCTCAGGGCTGTGAATTCCCCGCTCCCGAAAAGACAATGATATATCTCGCGCCGATGGGCGAGGCCGCCGTTGTCAAGTGCATGGAGCTTTGCGCCAAGCTGCGCGAAGAGGGATTCTCGGCTCAGACCGACCTCAACAGCCGCTCGGTCAAGGCTCAGATGAAATACGCCAACAAGCTCGGCGCGAAATACACCGTTGTAATCGGCGACAGCGAGCTTGAATCCGGCATCGTCAAGCTCAAAAACATGGAGACAGGCGAGCAGACCGAGGTCACAATGGACACCGGCATTATCGAAACTCTCTATGACCTCGGTATCAGTGACACAATGGCACGTCTGAATGAAACAGTTGCTTCTTTTGAAGGACTGGCAGGACTTGACAAGCTGCTCGGCAGCGATAATACAGAGGAAGTCTGAGCATGAAGCTAATCAAGCCGATAGGCGGCGATCCAAGCGAGCTTTGCATTAACATAGCCGAATACCTCGGCTGTGACT
>JBGUUF010000203.1:0-2668 GCA_045133435.1 Acutalibacteraceae bacterium | reverse complement strand
GGCAGAGACCGATGCCTTCTGCACCGAGCTCGCGAGCCTTCTTAGCATCCTCAGGTGTATCAGCATTTGTTCTTACCTTGAGTGTTCTGAACTTGTCAGCCCAAGCCATAACTCTGCCGAACTCGCCTGCGATCGTAGCATCAACTGTGGGGATGATACCCTCATAGATGTTACCTGTTGAACCGTCGATGGAGATGAAGTCGCCTTCCTTGAATACCTTGCCGGCAAGAGTGAACTTCTTGTTAGCCTCGTCCATAGCGATGTCAGAGCAGCCGGATACGCAGCATGTACCCATACCGCGAGCAACAACAGCTGCGTGAGATGTCATACCGCCGCGAACTGTGAGGATACCCTGAGAAGCCTTCATACCTGTGATGTCTTCAGGAGATGTCTCAAGACGAACGAGAACTACCTTCTCGCCGTTTGCATTCCATGCTTCTGCATCTTCAGCTGTGAATACAACCTTACCGCATGCAGCGCCGGGAGATGCGCCAAGGCCCTTACCGATAGGTGTAGCAGCCTTGAGTGCCTTTGAATCGAACTGAGGATGGAGCAGTGTATCGAGGTTTCTGGGGTCGATCATTGCAACTGCTTCTTCCTCTGATCTCATGCCCTCGTCAACGAGGTCACAAGCTATCTTCAGAGCAGCCTGAGCTGTTCTCTTACCGTTTCTTGTCTGGAGCATATAGAGCTTGCCGTGTTCAACAGTGAACTCCATATCCTGCATATCTCTGTAGTGATTTTCGAGAATGGAGCAAACCTTCTGGAACTCCTTGAAAGCCTCGGGGAACTTAACTTCCATCTCAGAAATTTTCATAGGTGTACGAACGCCAGCAACAACGTCTTCGCCCTGTGCGTTTGTAAGGAACTCACCGAAGAGACCCTTGTTACCTGTAGCCGGGTCACGAGTAAATGCAACACCTGTACCGCAGTCATCGCCCATGTTACCGAAAGCCATTGACTGAACGTTTACAGCTGTACCCCATGAATAAGGAATATCATTGTCACGGCGATATACGTTTGCACGGGGGTTGTCCCATGAACGGAATACAGCCTTGATAGCGCCCATGAGCTGCTCCTTAGGATCAGCCGGGAACTCTGCGCCGATCTTTGACTTGTACTCAGCCTTGAACTGGTTTGCGAGTGTTTTGAGGTCGTCAGCTGTGAGGTCAACGTCCTGAGTTACACCCTTCTCAGCCTTCATCTTGTCGATGAGCTCTTCGAAGTACTTCTTACCGACTTCCATAACAACGTCGGAGTACATCTGAATGAATCTTCTGTAGCAGTCCCAAGCCCAACGGGGGTTGCCGGACTTCTCAGCGATTGCGTTTACAACGTCCTCGTTAAGACCGAGGTTGAGGATTGTATCCATCATACCGGGCATGGAAGCTCTTGCACCGGAACGAACAGAAACGAGAAGCGGATTCTCCTTATCACCGAACTTCTTGCCGGTGATCTCTTCCATCTTTGCGATGTACTCATTGATCTGAGACTGAATCTCAGCGTTGATCTCTCTGCCGTCCTCATAATACTGAGTGCAAGCCTCTGTTGTGATTGTGAAGCCCTGCGGAACAGGAAGACCGATCTTGGTCATTTCAGCCAGGTTAGCGCCCTTGCCGCCGAGAAGCTCGCGCATGTCGGCATTGCCTTCGCTGAAAAGGTAAACCCATTTTCTCATGTGTGAAAATACCTCCTAGAAATTGTCTGCTAATAATTTAGCCAGCGTGCGGTCGTCACGCAACTTTTAATTACGCAATCCGCACAGTGCTTGATATATAATAACACATACTTCCGCTAAAATCTAGTCCTTTTACAATTTTTTTCAAAATTTTTTACGCAAATATTTTTTGCCGGGTATATTTTAAATTTTTTTAACAATGCGGCGAATTGCTGTATAATAATATTGTCAAATTCTTAGACAGTTTTGTGTAAAGTGTAGAAGTGATGTTTACGGCGCATTAAAATACAAAATTGCACTTGCAAAATCCATGTAAAAATGTCATAATGTGATTGTGTGTTTATGACAGCTGATAGATTTTTCTTTGCTTGATTTTAATTTGCTTGATTTCAAATTGTTTGCTGTCTTGGAGTTTCTTCACATATAAATTATAATTTAAATTAAAGCAAGGTGATTAGATAACACATGGAATTGCGGAGTAAAAAGGTGATACACAATTTTTTTAAAAATGGAGTTATAGTAGAGCAAACCGATTCACAGATAACGGTTAACTTTTCTGGAAAAATAAAGCAATTTATTTTTCCAGATGCCTTTGAATACCACCTGACCATGGAAGATGACGACATTCAAAAACAGTTAGTTGAACTTTTAGAACAAAAAAAGAGAGACATACTGGTCAAAAAAAGCGAAAAACAAAGAAAAATAGAATATCAAGCAGCTGATGACAACAACCAGATAAAAAAACAACATCACTCTAAAATAAATGCTTCTGAAAATAAAACCAACTTAGCTATTAAATGCAATTATTGCGATGGCGGTCAATGTAAAGAGTATTTCGGATATATGGGCGCATGCAGTGATGAAGTCATCAGGTATAATATTGAAAAACGACGATATCAATGGTGCCGTGACGAACAATCACCCTGTAATCAATATTACAATGGTTTTATTGATCGTGAAGAATTGGACAGCCAATGTTCTTATGAGGGG
>JBGUUF010000202.1:0-4512 GCA_045133435.1 Acutalibacteraceae bacterium | reverse complement strand
CGCCGCGATGATTTTGAATCTTAGAGATTTGTTTTTCATAAATGATCCTCCTTGCTTTTGTAAGATTTGCACAATTACATTTAACATTTCTCCTTTTAAAGAATATCACAGCGATTATTTCCTGTCAAGTAACATGCTTGTAATTATATTTACAAATAATAAACACCTCGCTATATCGCTTGAAACGATGCAGTGAGGTGTTTTTGGAATAATTTATCAATGCTTTTTACTTAGGGTTTAATTACTTACCCCTTACGTCCTTGTATGTGGAGTGAATGGTGCCAACAATTATCAATATTGCTATGCCCACGCTTACAAGAATCGGTATGGCTACGTCTTGAATCCATGAGTTAGTGCCTATTGGGATTATAAAGAGAGCTATTGCAAATCCCATCAGCCATGAGCGCAGGGTGAGAAATTTCTGATAGGATTCCATGCGTTCGGGCGTAGGAGGAACAGCATATATTACAGGATTAGTCACATCAAAAAACTTTGCACCACTTGTGCCTGCGAATACAAACAGGAATACACCTACTGCTACTGACAAGGCAAAGATGAAATTTGCATACAAACCTGATGTGAATTTTTCATACAAGCCGTAACCAAACACTGCAAATATGCAGAGTATTACGCCTATCGAGATCAGTATACCCTGTTTTATCTGAAATTTGTCGTACGCTTTCTTTCGCTCGGCGCTGATAGGAGTAGCCGTATATGCGCCTGCCGCTGAATCAATACCAAGTGCCGCACGGATTTCGTCGAGCGAACCAAATTCGCCCACTACCTTGCCGAAGGCTTCATCTTCATTCGCACCGCCCTGCACCAATCCGTTGAATTTATCCAACATGGAGCAGTATATATCGTTCTTCAAGCACATTGCTGCTTCACTCTGCGGCAGAGAGGCAAATGTGTTATCCAGATAAGTTCTGATTTTTTCGTAATAATTTTCCATAATATAAGATCCTTTCTCGTTTTGATGTTTTCTGATTTAATTAATAAATTTGTCGATAAACTCTCCTATTACATCCTTTGCCATGTTCCACTCGGCGCATTTTTCCTCGAAATACTTCCGTCCTCCCTGGGTGACGGAATAGTACGTCCTCTGGCGGCCGAATGACTCCGTGCCGACGTAGGAGCGGATGTATCCATTTTTCTCCAGACGGGTGATAGTGGAATATAGCGTAGTTTCTTTGATGGGATACCTGCCGCCAGAGCGTTCGGATATGCACCGCGATATGTCATAGCCGTAGGAATCCCCCTCCATAAGCACGCTGAGTATAATCACATCATTGAATCCGCGCATAATATCACTGCTAAGTTCAGCCATGCAACGCCTCCTTTGCAAAACAAATTACTTTATCAGACGTTATAATTACTTCATCTGATGATATAATTACTATATCACATGAAGTAGTTGCTGTCAATAGTTTTTTTAAATTTTGGCAACAAATTAAAATAAAGCGACCTACTCCCACAGTGGAGATGTTTTGGGATTAGATTTCAAATGATTATGAATTATATTTACCTCCATAACAAAAAACGCACTGAATCCAAAGTGTGCCTTGAATTCAGCGCGTAAAATTTATAAATATTAGTCTACAAAAACGTCCTCTTCGTAATCCTCGTCGAGCATGCCGTCGGGGATAATGTCGTCCGTGATAACCTCCGGGTGCAGTATCTTCGCCATGCGCCAAGCGCCCTTGAGAACGCCCTCATACTGGTCGTCAAAAACGCTCATGTCCATAGCATACACGCGGAAATTGTCCAGCGCGGGGATACCTACCAGATTGCTCTTGGCGCGGAGCTGATTTTCCACGCCCGCGGGGCAGATTATCACCTCGGGGTCGCTTCGCATCATATCCTGCAATGTGTATTCGCCCTCGGTGGAGTCCTTGGCTACATTAAACCCGCCCACCGATTCCAGTACGGCGGAGATAAGCGTATCGCCCGTGGCAAAGGTTTCGATGTCGCTCGAAACTATGATACAGGTGTTCCACGTCTCCTCGCTTGCCACCATGCGCTCAATGTCATCGAGCTGCTTGAGAATCTCGTTGACGACCTTGCGCCCCGCATTATAGCCGGTATTTCCGCCCTGAAACACCGTGCCCAGAGCGCAGTACATATCCACCAGCGAGGCTCTACCTGTGGCGCGGGGAATTACAACGACCGGCACGCCCAGCGCCTGAATGTCGTCAACGCTGTCCTGCGGGATAGTATCGTCCGCGATCACCACATCAATGGCATTTCCCTCGATGAGGTTGACTGAGGGTTTGTCCGCCGTGCCGAATGACTGCACCGACTCGGCTTCGGTATAGTCGCAGTTTGCCGTGCGACCGAAAAGCTGGTCTTCAAATCCCATAGCATAAATTATGCCTATCAACGTGCTGGAAAGGCAGACCACCTTTGACGGCGGTCCGATGAATTTAACATCGCCCACCTTTACGGGATAATTTGAAAAATTTTCTTCATCTTCGTCATCGCCGCAGCCCGTTGTCATCAGCATGGTAAATGCCATGACCATAGCCATCAGCAGCGAAATAATTCTTCGGCTCAACAATTATCATCTCCCCATGTTGCGCAGTTATCTTTTATTTTTCATCTACACCGACGCGGTACTATCAACAGCCTGCTCGTCCTCGTCAGTATCTTCGCTTTCCACTTCGATCTCGAGCGATATTCTGTCAAGTGCGGTCTGAAGCTGCGGGTCTTCTTCGTCGGCAAGCAAATATCTATTGCTCTGCTGATAGGCAGTGAGTATTACCTCAAACTGCGGCACTACAGCGCCGTCCTTGACAAACTCGCTCAGCGATTCCGACCACTTGCCCACGGTGAGCTGAAGCGCGTCGCCGTTGCTGAGCTGGAACATTTTCTGAACGGTGTCATGCCCCGCTGTGGTCGTGCCGACCGTCTCCGCCTTCTGATAATTCATCATAACTGCGGCGAAAAGCTCTGCCGCGCCTTCGGTCTTTTCGTTGATGAGCACCTGCATGGGCAGGTCTATGTATTTAGCGTCGGAGGTGTATTTTTGTATCACCTTGCCGTTCTTGTCGGTTACGCTCATAATTGCGCCCGCCGGCAGAAGCGTGTCGAGAATGTCGCAGGCGTATTCGTAATTGGTGCTGCTGTTGTCGCGCAGGTCGATTATAATTCCCTTTGCGTCGCTGTTGCGGAGATATGTAAGTGCGGCATTGAACTGCGCGGGGGTCTTTGCGTTGAATTCATATATCGTGATGATGCCCACGCTGCTGTTGACCATGCGGCGCGCGACCGATTTGGTTTCAAACTTCGACTTTGTAAGCTCGTAGGCGATTTTTTCTCCGCTGCGGCTTATCACCACCGACACCTTGGGGGAGGCTTGACTGATGAGCTCCACCGCCTTGTCGTAGCCGACCGAAAGCACGTCTTTGCCCGAAACGGTCACGATGAGGTCGCCAGTGACTATACCCGCTTTGCCTGCCGGCGAGCCTTCATAGACGATATTCACCAAAATGTTGCCGTCGGTGGCTTTGGAAATATCCATGCCCAGACCGAAGGTGTAGCCGAGGTTTTCGTTGACTGCGAGCTGATATTCGTCCGCCGAAAGATAGCGGCTGTATTGGTCGCTGAGTCCGTCGATATATCCTTGCGAAATATTGCGCTGGAGGTAATTTTCCGAAATCTCGCCGTAATAATTCTGGCGCACTGTGATGTCTATTTCCGACAATATCTGATACATATTCTGACGTTCGGTAACGGAATTCATGCGGCTGTCGAATATACTTATGGCGGCGGTGTAGGTGATGACCACTGCGAACACCGCTGTGACAGCGGCTATGGAGATCGCCGTACCCAGAGAGATTTTTTTATTCATCCGAAATACCCCTTTCGAGATGGTACAATTAATAATGAATAATTAATAATGAATAATTGCTAATTATTAATTGCTAATTATTAATTGTTAATTGTTAATTGTTAATTGTTAATTGTTAATTGTTAGATTTACTTTTTTAATAATAACATATTTCATGAAAATATTAAACCTCTAAATTACAAAAATCTCAGAAAATACAAAAAATTTCGCCTGCCGGAACCCTTGTGCTGATTCCGACAGGCGAATTTAATTGCTGATTATAAGTAGTTGAGCGGGTTGACGGCGTTGCCGTTGATGCGGATCTCAAAGTGGAGATGCGGACCTGTGGAGCGTCCGGTCGAACCGACCTTGCCGATCTGCTTACCCTTTGTGACCGACTGACCTACGCTTACACCGCGTGAGCTCATATGACCGTAAACAGTCATCTTTCCGCCGCCGTGGTCGATGATAACGTAGTTGCCGTAGCCGTTTGCATTGTATGCGCTGGTTACGACTGTGCCGCCGTTGGACGCGATGATCTTTGCGCCGGACGGAGCACCGATGTCGATACCCTTGTGGTTGCTGGTGACCTTTTTGCCGTTGAGAGTGTATGTTCTCCAGCCGAACTTGGATGTGATGTTCTTATATCCGGGAGTCGGCCAACTGAACGAACCGCCGTAGTA
>JBGUUF010000201.1:0-1849 GCA_045133435.1 Acutalibacteraceae bacterium | reverse complement strand
CTGTTTTATTAAATTTTTGAAGTCATCAGGTTCAACGACCTTTACCAGCGGACCAAACGACAGCACACGAATTACCAATTCGGTCACGTCCATCGGCGAATATTTTATTTTCAGGCGGTATTTTCGCTGTTCAATGCGCTCTGCCTGTTTCTCAAAGTGTGCGAAATGCATCATAACGCGCTCTAAGGCGTTGCGCTCGTCAATAAGCTCCAACACAACATAATTGTCATGCAGAATGAATTGATTTTTGAATTTGCAGTCGTGTTTTTCGAGCAGCATACATTTTTCAATTCTCGCAATGTTGATGATGCCGCATTCGCGCTTGCTGTAGACGCTAAGGCGGAATTTGTCATCCTTTTCGGAATATTCAATGCTTTTCGGAATGAAAATTTTGCTCACAGGCACACCGTGCCGCGTTTTGTACGATACATTGATTTTTCGCTCCTCGTTGATTGCCCGAAGCACCGTGCGGAAAGTTTCAATATAATGCGCATCGTCATAAGGGTCGCCGTCGCCGTACTTGTCGAATACAACATAATCATCAGGTGTGAAGAGCGGTTCGACGTTTTCCAAGCCTTTGTCTGACACGCCGAATAATTTTATTCGCGGGTCAAGGCTGATAGCTTTGAGCCAGCGCTTCTGCAAGTCTGTGAGCGGCATGGCGGGAGCATGCTTGAGCGGTGTGGTCAAATCGTCATTTAAAAGCTGCCATTTCTGTTCCTGCAACGCGGGAATTATAGTGAGCACGCTCTCAGCAAATGCATTTTCGCTCACGATTTGGTTCATCTGCTGTTTTGTCAAGCCGCCATGAACCGCCTGCTTCAATATTTTCGCGACGGTGCTGTAGTAGCACCCGTATATCTCATTGAATATCACTGCTTTCGCCCTCCGTTTGGTCGTTTATGCCATACATCTGATACATTAATTTTATGTCGTGCTTGAATCTCCGTTCCAATGCCTCGTCAGACATGCTGAGTGATGTGATGCGGCAGATAAATGTGCGTACCCACGGAATCATCTCGCTGAGGTCGTAGACATCCGCGCTGAATTTGCAGGTGTGCTCGTCAATTATTTCAATCGTTCCGCAGCGTTTTTCACGTTCCAAACGTTGAAATATATGCTTTTCGCGGTCGCCGACGCACAGGGTGAATTCAATGTGCTGAAGCCCGTTTTTGCGCTTGTCGCAATTTATACCCCACATATGCCTGCGGTATTCCTCAAGCCTGCCGCGCAGCTCGTCAAAATTATTAGCGTCGCCGATTTCGGTCACGCTGCTTATAAAATCCAGTCGGTAGGACTTTATCGCGTGCATTCTTTGCGAGTAGGCAATCAGGTAATTGCGTCCGTTCTGAGTACCGACAAATATTTTCAGCGGGATCACGTCAAGCAGTACATTTTCGTTTCGGTGGCGGTTGTATACCGTAATACGCGCCGTGCGTTTTTTGTGCATTGCCTCAAAAAGCTGACATAAGATCTCGCTGTCCAGTGCGTGCATTATGTAATGGTGTTTAAATGAAAAATGCTCGTGACCGCCGTTCAGCTTGTCGAGCAGATAGCTTCCGACAACGCCCAGTATTCCTGCTTCCGAGAAGAAATCCACAGCGTCGGTCCATGCGGAAATGTCGGTGTCAGGTGTGCGGGAGTAATACATTTTCTGCCCGATTTTCTGAGCATTTATCAAACCAACACTGACATATTCTTTCAGCTTTTTTCGCAAGGTGGATTCATCAAAAAGCATGGGCGAGCGAAATGAAGAAAGGTACTCGCTGTCAATTATTTCACTCATTTCATTTAATGTAAGCGAAATTTTCGGGTCGTGCAGAATGTCCAAAATTATAAAATGCAGTGT
>JBGUUF010000200.1:0-6032 GCA_045133435.1 Acutalibacteraceae bacterium | reverse complement strand
AATTTGATAAGGACGGTGAGGTTATCGCATCGGTCGATCTCACCCGCAGCCACACAACAAGTTCTTGTCTTATCGCAGGCGAATTGACCAGAAGCGGAGCTTCGTGGAAGTTTGCCATGCCGTGCGAGAATGTGCAAGGTGGTCTAGAGGAACTTTGCGAGCGATTCGGTTTGGAAGTTGAATAAAATTTATCCCGCAGCAGTTTATAATTGAAACTGTTGCGGGATTTTGATATATTATGCGGTTATATTTCATGTAAATAATGTGAAAATCTCTGGACGACCTATTTATTTTCAGTGATTTGCAGTAAAAAGCGGAGAATTTCGGATATTTTGTTTTTTTGCGAAGTGGAAAGGCGGTTTATCTGTGAAATTAATTCATCGTTTCTTTCATTGCAATCATCGTGTCCGAACAAAATATAGTCCGCTGAAATGTTAAGTGCCGAAGAAATTGCCGCCAAAATTGTGATAGACATAGTTTTACTGCCGCGCTCTATCTCGTAGATATAGTGAGTAGTTACATTGACTTGCTCAGCCAATCGCTCCTGTGTTAATCCGCTTGCCAGTCTCTCGTGTTTTATTCTTTGTCCGATTTCCTGCAAATTAATAGGAATTCTCATGGTTGGGCATCTCCTCTTTTTGTTTATTTTATCTATTTATAATATCTCCGAAAAGAGCTTTTTTCTACGAACTATAGATACATTAAATATTGCTATTAGCTATACTTGGTGGTATAATAAAAGCGTCGTAAAAATTTAATAAGGACGGTTTAAAATATGGGTATGTTTATTTTAGGCGCAATTCTCGGCGGTATTATTGGAGTGTTTTTCATGGCGTTTTTCAAGGCTAAATCAAATGCAGAAGGTACAGCAGAGGAATTTATGTGTCAAAAGGAAAACGAAAAAGATAAATAGTGTGGAAATCGGATAAATTTTTTGCACTCGTAATATTGTGACGAAAATCGGTAAAAATAATACAATCCAATAATTATAAGGGCGGTTGTAATATGAGCTCCATTTGGTCACGGTCGTGCGAGATAGGCGAGAGGGAATGTCTGCGCGGCAATATCGAAACCGAAGTCGCAGTAATAGGCGCGGGTATGGCGGGAATTCTGACGGCGTATGAATTACAGAAATCGGGAAAACAGGTGGTCATGCTGGAGGCGAGCCGCATTGCGAGCGGTCAAACGCGGAATACCACGGCGAAAATCACCATTCAGCACGGTCTTATTTATCACAAGCTGTGGTCGCGGTTCGGCAGGAATACGGCGGCGGATTACGCGGCGGCAAATCAAAACGCGTTCGATGAGTATCGCAGAATAATCGAGCGGGAGGGCATTGAGTGCGATTTTGAGGAAAAATGCAGCTACATCTACTCGCAGAATCCCGAGCATCTCAAGAAGGAAACTCGGGCGGTGTCTGCGCTGAAACTGCCCGCCGAATTCGTGCGTGATATTCCCGTGCAGATCCCGTGTTACGGCGCGGTCAAGTTCAAAGATCAAGCGCAGTTTGATCCGATGAAATTCATTCGAGCGGTCGCGGAGCCTTTGACGATATACGAAAACACCGCCGTCCGCGCGGTCAAAGGGAATGTGCTGATAACCAACCGCGGCAGAGTCAGAGCCAAGCAAATAGTGTTCGCCTGTCACTACCCGTTTGTGAATTTTCCGGTGCTATACTTCGCGCGCATGCATCAGGAGCGGTCATATGTGCTGGCGCTGGAGTATGCAAAACCTGTGGACGGCATGATAATGGGCGACGAGATCGGCACCTATTCCTTCCGCAATTACGGCAAGCTGCTGCTTATCGGCGGCGAGGGACATCGCACGGGCGAGAATCCCGATGGCGGCTGTTATGACCGACTTCGCGCCAAAGCGAGGGATTTATTCCCCGGCAGCCGCGAGGTCGCACACTGGTCGGCACAGGACTGCGTTACAGCGGACGGAGTGCCGTATATCGGGCGATATTCGTCGGGCAAGCCGAATTGGTATGTGGCAACGGGCTTCGGCAAGTGGGGGATGACCTCCTCAATGGTTTCGGCGATGATACTGCGCGATATGATATGCGGCAGGAAAAATCAGTACGCGCATGTATTTGACCCGAGCAGATTCTCCGCAAAGGATGTGCCGCAGATCGCCGCCGAGAGCGGTCACGCAGTCAAGGGTCTGACGCGACAGATATTCAGCATTCCGAGCGAAACCGTGAGTGCGTTGAAGCCGGGTCACGGCGGAGTGGTCTCGGTAAAGGGGGAGAAGCTCGGTGTTTACAGGGACGAAAACGGTGAGATCCACGCAGTAAATATACGCTGTCCGCATCTCGGCTGTCAGTTGGAGTGGAATCCCGACGAACTAAGTTGGGACTGTCCGTGCCACGGTTCGAGATTTGATTACAAGGGCAATCTCATCGACAATCCCGCGCAGAACAATTTAAAGCACAAAAGATAGATGTGCCGCAAAATTGACAAATATGCCGATATATGGTATCCTAAAGGTATCAATTATATTGATTAAAAGAGGGTGCCCGACATGGACAAAAAAATAGAAATAACAGGCGTTTACAGCGATGTTATTAATTTCGCCATGCAGCAAAATCATGTGCCTGTTGTCAGGCAGTTGTATGTTAAAAATATCGGCGCGGAGGAACTGAAAAACTTGACAGTGACAATATCCTCCGACCCGTTTTTCTTTGAGGAGTGGCAGAAGGATATTTCGTCGCTTCTGCCCGACCAGATGATAGAATTAAGCCCCATTAGTCTGCATTTGTCGGCATCGTACCTTTACGGACTCACCGAGGGTATCAACGGCGCAATGTTTATTACGGTGAAGTGCGGCGACGAGGTGCTTTGCCGCGAAGCGCGGGAAATCTCCCTGCTCGCCTATGACGAGTGGAGCGGCGCGAATATAATTCCCGAAATAATCGCCGCATTCGTTACGCCGAATCACCCATATATTGCAGAAATCGTGAAGAACGCGGGAGTGTTGCTGCAAAAGTGGGACGGCGACCCGTCATTCACAGGCTATCAGCGGCAGAATCCAAACGCAGTGCGTAAGCAGATGGCGGCGATTTACGGTGCGCTCCAACAGGAGAATATCGCTTATTGTATGCCGCCTGCCAGCTTTGAGGAGATAGGGCAGAGGATACGTCTCGGCGGCGCGATAAAGGAGCAAAAGCTGGGAACGTGCATAGACCTGACGCTGCTTTACGCGAGCTGTCTGGAATATGTTGGACTGAATCCGCTGATAGTTGTCATAAAGGGGCATGCGTTTGTCTGTTGTTGGCTGGAGGACGAGTGCTTCCCCGAGTGCGTGCAGGATGACCCGTCAATGCTCACCAAGCGCATGGCTTCGGGCATAAACGAGATTTGCCCGGTGGAATCCACCTGCTTTGTTGCGGATAAAAACATAGGCTTTGAGGACGCGGTTTCTGCCGCAAAAGCACACATGACCAATGCGGACGATTTCCTGTTTTTCGTGGATGTCAAACGCTGTCGAGGCAGCAAGATCCGCCCTCTGCCCGTCAGGATCGTAGGCGAGGACGGTACATATCAATTCAATGCCGCAGAGCTTGAAAATAATGTGCAGGTCACGGACGCGCCCAAGGAATTGGAGTTGACCGAAAAACTGCAATATGTCGAGGAGATCAAGGTCACAAAGCAGCGGATGTGGGAGCGCAAACTGCTTGATTTAAGCCTGAGAAATACACTGCTGAATTTCCGCGTCACCAAAAACAGCATTCAGCTTCTTGTCAGCTCACTTTCGCAGATGGAAGACGCGCTCTCGAGCGGCGAAGAATTTCAGATAATGCACTGCCCCGCGGATTTGAAGGGCGGACTGCGCGACAACAAGATTTTTGAGATAGAAAACAACGAATCCATGCTCGATGCGCTGATGAGCACAGAGTTTGCCAACCACAGGATACGCACACTGCTGGATGAAAATTCGCTGGCTTACGCGGTAAAATCGCTCTATCGCACAGCCAAAAGCAGTATGGAGGAAAACGGCGCGAACACCCTTTATCTCGCGATGGGTTTCCTCAAATGGTACGAGTCCGACATCAGCGAAAAGGCGCGATACGCCCCGCTCATCCTCATGCCGATAGACATCGTGCGTAAATCGGCGCAAAAAGGATATGTTATCCGTGTCCGTGACGAGGAAACGCAGTTTAATGTGACACTGCTGGAATGGCTGCGCGCGGAATTCGGCATGACTATAACGGGGCTTGACCCGCTGCCGACCGACCAAAGCGGTACTGACATAAATCTTGTGTTCAATATAGTGCGTCAGGCCGTCATGGGCAAGTCGCGCTGGGATGTGGAGGAGCTCGCGTTTATCGGCATTTTCTCCTTCAGTCAGTTCATCATGTGGAACGACATGCGCAACCGCGTCGAGGACCTAAAGCAGAACAAGGTCGTGGCGAGCCTTATGTCGGGCAAAATGGAGTGGACGCAGGAAGGCGGTTTCCCCGAGGTAAATTCGCTCGATGATAACGTCTCGCCCCTTGATGTCGCCGTGCCCGTGAGCGCGGATTCATCTCAGATGGCGGCGATATGTGCCGCCGGCAACGGCAATTCGTTCGTCCTGCACGGACCGCCAGGCACGGGCAAGTCGCAGACTATCACTAACATGATAGCCAACGCTCTCTATCAGGGCAAATCTGTGTTGTTTATCGCCGAGAAAATGGCGGCGTTGTCCGTGGTACAGCGACGCTTGCAGAATATCGGACTGGCGCCGTTCTGTCTGGAACTGCATTCCAACAAGGCGAAGAAAAAAGAGGTGCTAAGTCAGCTCGAAACCACGCTGAACATCGGGCATATCAAGAACCCCGAGGAATACACCGAGCAGGCAGACAGACTGCGTTCCTCACGCGCAGAACTCAACGAAATAATGAACGCAGTTCACAAGCAGCGACCCTACGGCTGCTCGCTTTATGAGGCGATAACGCGCGCGGAGCAATACAAATCCGCTCCCGATTGTATAGATTTTTCTGTTGAACAAGTTCACAATTTGACCCCGTCAAAATTTACAGAATGGTCAGATATATGCGGCGAATTATCCGCGTCGGCAAAAGGCTGCGGCGGGGTGAAGGAGCATCCTCTGAAAGAAATCGGCATTTCGGAATATTCTGCTCTGCTCAAAAACGAGGTCGTAAAAGAGCTTGCCGCCGTACTTAAAACTACATCGGAACTCAAGTCATCAGTCGGTGAATTCGGTGCACGGCTGGGCGCGGGTGAAATCAAAACATACAGACAGATCGGCGCGGTCAACGAGCTGTGCATAATCCTCAGCAAGGCGGATCACCTGCCCGCCGCAATGCTCGAACGCAGTGACCTGCCCGTGCTTGCGGATACGATTTCACGCGTGTGCGAGGCGGGAATTCGCCGTGATGAGTTAGAAGCGGAGCTGCTCAAGGCTTTCGCGCCGTCGATTCTCGAATTTGACGCGGCGGGCGCAAGCGTGTTGTGGAGTCAATCGCTTCAAAAGTGGTTAATCCCGAAAATGCAGATTCAGGGCAAGATAGTGAAATCGCTTAAACAGCTTGCAATTAACCCGAAATCGTATCAGAAAGAAACTACACCAAGGATTCTGGCGCTGATTACAGAGTATCAATCTCACAACCGTGTGGTAAGTGAAAATGCGGCGCTTTTCTCGTCGCTCTACGGTATTGTGTGGAATAACGGAAAGTGCGACTGGGAGAAAATACGCACGATTTATAATCAGGTGGTGTCGCTCCGCAGGGCGGTTTCAGCCGCCGCCGAGACTGTGGAAATGCAGAATGCCGCGATAAACAGCCTCAAGGAAAATCTTGCGAACGGCGTTGAGGACTATCGTGCGTGCAATGAGAGCCTGATGCGCGGCATAACGGAGAATTTTTCGTCGGTGATAGGTCACGAAACTGCCCTAACAAATAAATTGAAATTGAACCTCTCCGCACTGCATAATGACGGCGATTGGCTGGCGGCTCTGACCGAAATATTGACGCGGCTGAGCGAAAATATCGAGGGTCTGCGCGACTGGTGCGCCTATCTGCAAATCAG
>JBGUUF010000199.1:0-3926 GCA_045133435.1 Acutalibacteraceae bacterium | reverse complement strand
TCAGCCTCTTATTCGCCAAAATCCCAAAATTTGCCACAATGTTGGTGGCGAAAATCGCCCGTTGCATGGAACAAAGCTGTTGGTGATTATCGCGATAAGCCGCTCGCGGGGAGAGTCAATAATTCTGCATCCCGTCACGCCCACGGCATTGCAGCCGAAGCCCATGCAGGTGGTCAAAGCCTGCTTGCCGCATGCATTGCACCGCCTGAATTTATCATCCAAATTAAACGCCACGCGCGGCAGATACCCCGAATCCTCCAACAGGGTGAATATTGGAAAGAATATCGCCATAGGCGGCAGCATTACAGAGATTATCCACGTCAGTACGCAGTAAACTCCGTCTATCAGCAGTCCGCTCAGCCAATGCGGGGCACTGCATGATTCAAAGAACCTGCGAACATACACCTCTCCTCTGCCGAACAGCGCAGACAGCCATTCGGAGGGATAATTTGCGCCCGCGATAGTCAGCCAGAACACCGCCGCCATGAGCAGTATCATAAAAAACGCGCCCGTACCCTTGCCTGTAAATAATTTGTCAAGCCTTCGGTCGAGGGAATTTCGCCCGTCATTGCTGCCGCAGGATTTAACGCAGTCGTCGTAAATGCTCTCAGCGTTGATTATCTGACAGGCGACTATGTTGGAGGATATTTTATCGTCATCAAAGCCGTTTTCATGCAGAATTTTTCTCTGCTCGTCTGCCGCGAGTTTTATTTCTGAATTCTCTAACGGGTCAAAGCCGTATTCATCGCGCATTTTTTGCAGTATACTGATGTCATTTTCCAACAGTCTCAGTGACAGCCAACGCGTCTGTATTTTCCCCACAAGGTTTCGCTGAACAAGTGCATTATTTACGATGGGCTGCAATTCAGCCAATGCTGAATTTATCGCGGATGTGTATTTTATGCGGCAAGGGCGTGGCACATCGCCTATGCACACCAGCGCGATAGCCGCAGTCAGTTCATCCATGCCTCTCCCCTTGCCAGCCGCAGTTTTGATCACAGGCACGCCGAGTATCGCCGACATTTTCTCCGCGTCAACTCTTATGCCCTTGCGTTCGGCTTCGTCCATCAGATTGACACAAACCACCAGCCTATCTGTAATTTCAGCCGCCTGAAGCACAAGGCTGAGATTGCGCTCCAAATTGCCGCCGTCGCACACTACTACCACCGCGTCGGGATCGCCAAAGCATACAAAATCCCGCGCAACCTCTTCCTCTGCCGAATGCGGCATAAATGAATAAGTACCCGGAATATCTACCAATGTATAAGTTTCGCCGCAACGCTCAAACTCGCCAAATGCCGTCGTTACAGTCTTGCCGGGCCAGTTACCCGTGTGCTGATGCATGCCGGTCAAGCTGTTGAACACTGTGCTCTTTCCGACATTCGGATTGCCCGCCAGCGCAATAACCTTGCCGCGAAAACCGTCTGCTCTTTGCTCAGCAGTATATTTGCCGGTTGATTGAAATGTCAGCCCCATTACCATCACTCTTTTCCGTGTAAAATAATATAGCTGCGTATCGTAAGGACTACGCAACAACGGGAATCCAGAGGGGAATCCTTGAATAGCGGTTAAGCCCTGGTAGGGAGCGTGCCAGCCATTCCTTGAATGGCTGAGGCAACGCCCCTGCAAAACTAAAGTGATCAAGAAACCTCAAATAGGAAAAAATAAAAACATATGCGAAGCATATGTTAAAAGAAAACCAACAAGAAGAATCGGAGATTTTTCGAGTGGGAGTTACACAATAAATTAAAGATAAAAAATAAATTTTAAGAAAGTGAGCGAGGATGGCAATGGAATTTATCAAATCAACAGAGATAAAAGAATTATCCAACCCGGGAGTAATTTCGAGACAGCTGTTAAATCCCGAAAATTCAGCAAGCGAAAGAGTTACGATTACAGAAGTTCATTTGATTCCGGGGGCATGCCAGCCTCGCCATATTCATGAAACCTCAGAGCAGATTTGGTATGCCACAAAAGGCAGAGGAAAGTTACTTCTTGCAAATAATACCGAAAAGGAATTTGTGGAGGGCGATGTTGTAAGATTTGCTGACGGTGACGTTCACGGTCTTTTGAATGATTCAAATACAGAATTCGTATATATTTCAGTTACTACACCGCCAATCAATTTTGGCTATGCGTATAAGGATAAGAAATAATTTGGTTTAGGAGAAGGATATTTATGAATATACGACGAGCAAATGAAAGCGACACTGCGGCGATCAACAAACTGCTGCTACAGGTGCTGACGGTGCACCACAACGGTCGCCCCGATCTGTTCAAGGCGAATGTCAAGAAATACACCGACGAGCAGTTGATTGAAATTCTCGGTGACGATTCTCGCCCGATATTCGTGGCGGAGGACGATTGCGGGGATGTCGTGGGATATGCATTCTGCGTGTTTCAACAGCACGTCAATAACAACATTCTGACCGACATCAAGACGCTGTATATTGACGACCTGTGCGTGGACGAAAATAAGCGCGGCATGCATATCGGGCGGCAGTTGTATGAGTACGTCCTGCATTACGCCAAGCAGAGCGGGTGCTATAATGTGACGCTGAACGTCTGGGCGTGCAACGAGAGCGCGGTGAAATTCTACGAAAGCTGCGGTCTTAAACCTCAGAAATTCGGAATGGAGCAGATATTGGAGTAAAAAAGCAACCCGATTTCACTCGGATTGCTTAAAGTTGAATTTGGTTTCTATATAATCAAATACATCCTTTGCAGGTCGTGCGGAGTTTGTTTTCACAGCTTCAAGTCCCTCATCCAATAGACGGTGAAATTCTTGTTCTGAAAAGTTGTCGGGTCTGATCGTTGCCATAAAATGCACCTCCGTAAAATTTATTATACTCATATTTTATCAAAATAATGATATAATAGCAACCCTTAAATAAATTAAAAAAAACGAAAGGAATGCATAAAAAATGGATAAAATCAAAATTACATATGAAAAATTCGTCGCGGCGATTTTGTGTGTTGTGAGCGTTATCGGACTTGCGCTGTGCATAAGTCGGCTGTCAAAGAGCGACAGTATCGCCGTGATAGGCGGCGCGGACGGCCCGACTGCGATATATTTCGAGTCCGAAAAGCCGAAGCTGCAGAGCATTATTAAGCTCATATCCTCCGCCGCACTGCTGGTGTCATCAGTGGGAACTCTCCTGCTCACGCTTATAAAAATGCTGTCCAAGAAAGAGGCTGAATAATTTATGAAATCGCGAAGAGAATATTTTGAAAGCCGCAGACTGATGATGATAGTTTCCCGCATATGCTATGCGCTGTCGATATTTTTGATGATCATATTCGGATTTGTTGACAGCGGCTTTGCGACTATTGCTGTGACAATGTTTTTGTTCCTGATGATAGGCATGACATGCAGCATTTACGCTCACCGTAATAAAGAATATCTGTTCTGCCCGAAATGCGGGTCGAAGAATATCATCAAAACCGGTTTTCTGGGCGTTCCCGTGTCAATTACCGACACCTGCCCCGACTGCAAGCAGAAAATCAACATCGACAAGAGCATATATAAGGACTAATTCATAATTAATAATGTACAATTCATAATTTAATATGATCTGATATAAATTATGAATTGTGCATTAGTCAGAAGGTGGATCTATGGCGAAATTTCAATTGATACTCAAGCATTCGCGGGTCATAGAGGGTGGCGTGACTGCTCCGAAGGGCTTCAAAGCGGCGGGGATGCACAGCGGCATGCGCCGAAATAAAACCAAACGCGACCTCGCTATGATTCGCTGTGATGTGAGGTGTGCGGCGGCGGGTGCTTATACCCAAAATTTAGTCAAGGGCGCGACCATCGCCGTCACAAGGAGAAATCTCGCCGACGGATATGCCCAAGGTCTGATATGCAACAGCGGCAACGCCAATACCTGCAACGCCAACGGCATCGAGATCGCCGAAGCCAT
>JBGUUF010000198.1:0-5490 GCA_045133435.1 Acutalibacteraceae bacterium | reverse complement strand
TGATTTTTCTATATATTATCCAGTTCAGTGTTCTGTTTCATCTGGTTCGTCAGATTCAAAATCAGATGAACGATTTATCTCAGGAATATCCGTCCTGCCTAAAAGATAATCTACAGAGCAGTCAAGGTAGTCTGCGATTTTTGCGAAGTTCAAGGTTAAAATATCTGTTCCATTTGCTATTTTTGCCACAGTATTTTTACCTAACTTACAGTTTAACAGCAATTGATTTACACTAATGTTTTGTTGTTTGGCTCTTAACTTTATCCTTTCTGCAATTTTTTGTGAGTTATACATAAGAACATCTCCAAATTTTATACAAAATATAGATTTACATTAATTAGGGGAAATAATCGTTGAATTTACCCTAATTAGGGGATATAATATAATCGTAGGAGTCACAGGATACATAGTTAAAAAATAAAAAAGGCGGTATTTTAATGTTTACAGATAAAAATCAACTGAAAAAACATGAAGATTATTGTCTCAACTTTTGTAGAAATATTCTCGCGCTGCGAAAAAGACTGCACTTGACGCAGGCTGAAATGGCGAAATTTCTCGGCATAAGCGTCAAAAGCCTGCGTTCGTTGGAAAAAGGTAAAATACCGCCCAGGCTGAACTGCAACATTCTTTTTAGTATTTACAACGTATTCAATATTTTTCCGAGTGATATGTTTTTACCGCCGAAAAATTAAAGGGGAGCTGGCGTTACGCCTTCTTTCGTTTGCGTAGATCGCGGAAAAATTCCGTCAGCATTTCACTGCATTCATCCCCAAGACAGCCGGCGACCATTATCGGCTTGTGGTTGTAGGGCAGGTCAAAGAGATTGACCACCGACCCGCACGAGCCTGCCTTGCGGTCAGACGCACCGTAAACAAGGCGGCGTATTCGTGCGTTGATTATCGCGCCGGTGCACATCGGGCATGGCTCGAGGGTGACGTATAGATCGCACTGCCACAGCCGCCAGCCGCCGAGTGCTCTGCACGCACCGTCGATTGCCTCTAATTCAGCGTGAGCCAGCGCATTTTTGCCCAATTCTCGGCGGTTGCGTCCGACCGAAATTACCTCGCCGTCCTTGACCACCACCGCGCCTACGGGCACTTCGCCCTCCAGTGCCGCCAGTCGCGCATGCTCCATTGCGATTCGCATGAATTTTTCGTCAGTGGTCTGAATCGTGTTTTCTAAATCCAAAAAATATTCTCCTAACAATTCAATTTTTCTTCAAATACTCCGCGATGAATTTTGTGAATTCCGCGCAGTATTTCGCACTCTTGAACTCGCCTATGCCGTAAATCGTGCGGAAATCCTCTTCGTTATGCGGCTTTTTGATGCAGAGGTCGTAGAGCGTGTAGTCCGACATGATCGAAATGTCGGATTTGTCCTCTCTGAGAGCGTGCTTGTGGCGCAATTCAGCCAGCCGCATAAACAGCTCTCCGTCTGCCTGCGGTGCACCGTCAAAGCCGTCGGGCAGGTCGGTTTCGCCGACATACTCGCGTATTTTCTCCACAAATGCCTGTCCGAATACAAGGCATTTTGAGTTGCCGAGATAAATTTTTTCGACAAGCTGCGAGCGGGTCACAGGTTTAAGTTCGCTCATTTTTTCGAGCGTCGGTGTGCTGATGATTCGGTTCTGCGGGGTGTGGATGCAGTCGGAAATTTTGCTTCGCAGTGCTTTTAGAATATCGAGAAGCGTCGGGTCGGGGGTGATGGGACAGTCGCATTCCTCGGAAATTTCCGCGCCCTGTTTTTCAAGATGTCTCCGCACCGTGTGGATGAATTCATCCCCGCATATCAATTCCGTGCGCGGCGGCAGAATGCCGAGCTTCTGCAATCCTGCCAATGTCACGGTTTTTTCAGCACTTATCTGTGCCAGAGCGTCGGTGCTCGCGAGTGAATTGGACTGTATGCCGAAATCCGAGGATAAGTCGGCGCGGAGTGTGCGCAGTGCCGCGAACAAATCGCCGTTGACCTCGGGCGGCAGGATGTAACTGCCCTTTTCGTCCTTGCTCAGATGAATGCTCGGACTGTTCGGCGCCTTGTTTGCGGATTTCTTTTTGCCCGAATCGCGCTTTTTCTTCGGCTTTTCTACAGTACCGTTTTCGGCGAGGAAGCTCTCTATCTCATCAATAAATTTCCGCCCGAATTTTTCGGTCTTGACGCGGCCAACGCCGTATATCGACTGGAACTGCGCCTCGCTTGTGGGCATTTTCTCCGCCATGTCGCGCAAGGTCGCGTCGGAGAATATTATGAACGCAGGCACGCCGTTCATGGCGGCGACTTTCTTGCGCAGCTCCTTCAAGCGTTCGAGCAGTTCGGGATTTGCATTCGCACCGATCTTCTTTTCGTCCGCGATCTGCTTGTGAACGTCGTCAACTTTGTGCGTTTTCATTGTAACACGCATCCCGCTGTATATAACGCCGCGTGCATTCATGCCCCAGCCGAGCGCACCGTCGGGATCTTCTGTTATGTATTTGTCACCAACGAGTGAATCTATTATAATTTCGATTTCGCGCGAGGTGCTGTCCTTCATAATGCCGAAGGTGGACTGCTTGCTGCCGCCGCAAAGCTCCACACGGTTGTTGTCCGCGCCGCGCAGAATGTCGATGATGACCCATTTGTTCTGCTTTTCGCCCATGCGCTTAATGCATGAGAGTATCTTCTGCGCCTCAATGGTGACATCGCGGGATTCAAAATCGGTGTGCGGCTGAGTGCAGTTGGAGCAGTTGCCGCAGTTTTCGTATTCGGTGTATTCGCCGAAATATTTCAGCATGAATTTTCGCAGGCAGTATTTTGATGTACTGTAGAATGTCATCTGCTTGAGCAGTTCAAGCTCGTTTGCCTTGAGCGTTTCGGCGGTGTCCTCATCGAACTCACTGTTGTTCTCGAAGGATTTTTCTATCAAAAATTTGTTTATATTCACATCCTGCCCGCTGTAGAGCAGAATGCACTCGGCAGGCTCGCCGTCACGTCCCGCGCGCCCTGCCTCTTGATAATAGCTTTCCATATTTTTTGGCATGTTGTAATGCACCACAAACGACACGTTCGACTTGTCAATGCCCATGCCGAATGCGTTCGTCGCCACCATTACGGGGCAGTCGTCGCGGATAAACATATCCTGCATACGGCTTCTCTCGTTGTCGGACATGCCGGCGTGATACTTGCCGACATTCCAGCCGTTTTCATTCAGACGGTCGGCCACCTCTTCGACCAGCTTGCGGGTGGAGCAGTAAATAATTCCGCTTTTGCCGCGATTCATCGAAAGGTAGGAGGTCAGCGCGGTGAATTTGTCTTTCGGCTTGCTGACCTCGAAGTAAAGATTCGAGCGGTCAAAGCCGGTGGTGGTGACTTCGGGTGAATCCAGCTGTAATAGCTCGATTATATCGTCGCGCACGCGCTTGGTTGCAGTCGCGGTGAATGCGGCTGTGATGGGACGTCTGCTCAACGACTTAACAAATTCGGCGATTTTAAGATAGCTTGGGCGAAAATTCTGTCCCCACTGCGATACACAATGCGCCTCGTCCACCACGACCATTGATATATTGGCGCTCTGAGCGAAATTCAGAAATGAATTGGTCAGCAGTCGTTCGGGTGCGACGTAAATTATCTTGTAGATGCCGTTGGCGGCTCTGTATAGGGCTAACTCCGACTGCCGCGGGGTGAGGGTGCTGTTGATGAATGCCGCGCTCACACCCGACTGCACCAGTGCGCTGACTTGATCCTTCATCAGCGAGATGAGAGGGGAGATGACCAGCGTTATCCCGTCGAACATCAGCGCGGGTATCTGATAGCATATCGACTTGCCCGCGCCCGTCGGCATGATTCCCAATACATCGCGACCTGAAAGTATGCCGTCTATTAAATTTTCCTGTCCGTTTCTGAATGATTTATAGCCGAAATAATGCTCCAGCGTCTGATATTTGTCCACCGTGCCACGCTCCGTTCGTATGATATATAAATTTTATCACAATTGCGTATCTAATTCAACTGCTCAGGCAAAAACAAAAAATAATCCTGCGCTCACGTCAGGTGAACGCAGGATGGATGTATTTCTTAATTTTTTTCAGTTAATAACTGCCCCGAACTGAATGCTGCTGAGTTTCAGTGTGTGGGGGAATAGTTTAGCAGGCTGCTGCGAGAAGCTGTCTTCTTTCGCTTTCGAGTGAATTAAGCTGTGCTTCCAATTCCATTATGCGGTGTGTGATATATTCCTTTACAACCTCGCTGGCTGTAATTATAGTTCTGGAAAGCTCCTTGTATTCTTCTGCAATAGCAGTCAGCATGTCGTCGATCTCCAAGATGCGCTTTCTTTCAGAATGGGTACGCATTACCGTAAAATTGCATGTTTCACTGCTGGCGAACTCTGCGGGAGAATTTACACCAGTGTATTCTCCGCCCTTGATGTAGTTTGACTTTTCTCTTCCGGAAATAATACTGTAGCCGTAATACATAATCATACCTCCATTAATAAAAATTTTGTGATGTAAAAAAATAGTCTCAATGCGGTTTCCTTGCCGCTTTAATCAATATATTCGTTTCTCTTACCCAATAGTACAGCAGCGTGTGAATTATCCGAATCTTATTTTTATCAGGAAATAAAATTTACCCTCCACAGTAAATCCATTTAGTTCCTATCAATATGGTAGGGATAATTTACAATTTCATTATAGCATGTGTTCCGGTGAAATGATGTATTATTTATGAACAAACGATTAATTATTCTTATCAAATATTCACAAACTTTGTTCATAATATTTGTGAATAAGCAAATATCAGAGGTTATTAAACATAATCGCGGTCATATGTCAATTAACAAATTGTTAAGGATATGCTGTGTCGAATTTATTTCCGTTTTTCAAAAGCGTCCGAATACTGATTTAATTAGTATTTTTTTTGATTTAAAAAACAGAAATAAAAATGAAAATCCGCCAAACACCTAAAAGGCATTTGACGGATCGTTGCTGAATTAGTTTGATAATAATGCTACGGTTTCAAAAGGTTTCATTTGGTTTCACTCAAAAAATGAAACTATTAAGCGGGAAGTGAAACTCTCTTTTGGGACTGAAACTATGCTGATCTGTTTGTCAAATTGGAATTTGGCTAACAGATTCTCATGTTGTAACTTAGCTGTAGAGGTCTATCAGAATAGCTCTGCACGGCGAACCGTCTGCACCTGACAAATTCAACGGTGCTGCATTTAAGAAATAAACACCTTCGGAAATCTCACCCAATCGAACACCTTCAAGCAAGATGACATTAGCACCCAAAAGCGCAAGATGTACTGCCATAGGCGCATTTTGCGGTCCAATTGTTTGAGACTCATTTCCCAAAAGTAAAATACCAGAAGCTGCAAATGCTTTTGCTGCCTCTAACGATCCTTCAACATCGCCTTTAAGCAGAATCCTTTTAGCTGCTTCTGGATTCTGCTCCTTTGCTTTTTCAATTATTTCTGTGGCATCATTGTAAGTGACAACTCCATGATGTTCTGCCACATAA
>JBGUUF010000197.1:0-2306 GCA_045133435.1 Acutalibacteraceae bacterium | reverse complement strand
GTGGTTATGTAATGCACGAAAATTGCCAGTCCGACAAAAGTCACAAGAGCGATAGCGATCCAGAACACATAAGATTTGAGAATTTTTTTGGCCAAAGCAAACTCTCCCTTTCGGAATATAATAATTTTTTAATTTCATTTAATATATTATATCAAAACTATTAAAAAATCAAGATAATTTTAACAAATAATTCCAAAATTTTAAGATTTTGTATCTTCCTCGTCCTTTATTTCAAGCTCGGAAAGAATTTTTCTGGCGGCTATCCCGGCGGCGAATGCCTCAAGTGAAAACTTCATAGCCACCTGCGCAAGCTCCTGACGGTCGTCGGTTTTGAAATTATTTGTATCCGAGACTATCTGCTGAACGGTGTGTTCGATCTGCTTTTCCAGAACGTCGCCGAAATTTTTGTGTATCGAAGCGAAATCCTCGGATTTGTTTATCTCCTTGAGCATTGTAGCAAGCTCCTGACCTGAGAGGACCTGCCGCGCCACACAAAATATCAGCAAAGTGCTCAGCAGTGAGCGGGAATATTTTTTCTTGACGGGCTTGGGAAGCACGCCGTCTTTGGTGTTGTTGTTGATAATGGAGGGCGTTATCATTTTTTCGTCGTCGTAAATGCGGAAATAATTCATATATTTGTCAAGATATGAGATCACCTGGTCCATGTAGAGGTCGATGTCGGGCCATTCATCCCAGTTGCCCACGGAGAATTCCGACAGCTCGCCGCACCATTTTTTCAGCTCATCCATTTCCTTGCTCATAATTAAAAACCAAGCTCCTTGTCAGTTGATATAAAATAATTATATCATCAATTTGCCCATAATTCAACAATAAACTTTGCTGTATTTTTATATTTTGAATTTATAAAAGTAGCGTAAGGGGATATAATTGCTGAGGGATTATTTGATAGCGTCAAGTAATTCCTGTGTGTTGATAACATGACAATAGATATTGTTAAGTATTTCAAGCTCGTTGTCCTGAATTTTTTGAGTGGAAGCCATGCATGCGTCTTCGATAAGCCATACTTTGAAGCTTTCGTCGGCGAGACTTCTCACTGTGCACGAAACGCACTGATCGGTAAGGACACCTGTGCACACAACGGTGTCGATGCCCATGTTGTGAAACCATAGGCGAAGAGGTGTGCCCGTGAGTGCGCTGTCGGTAGTTTTGGTTACAACTATCTCGTCTTCCAGCGGAGCAAGCTGCGGTACTATTTCGGCAGCCGGTGTTCCGGGAGGCAGCAGCAGTTCATTGTAACCGGTTGCCTTGTGATCAAGGGAGCGGTCGGTGCCGTTCTTTTTCTGACATTGTATCTTGGCAAAAGCTACCTCTATGCCATTTTCGCGGAAGGCTTTAAGTATCTTTTGATTATTTGGAATGACGACTTCGTCGATCTTTTTGTAAAAAGGTTCCCAACGCTCGATTTCCTTTCGTTGTGATTCATCAGGATCTTCATATGCAGGGCGTGTAATGAACACATGCTGCATGTCGATTACCAAAAGAGCAGTCTTTTTGGTGTCAATAACGATCTCACCCATATCCATGTCGTTTTCATAATAAAATGATACATAGCGGTTGTTTACTCGCATAATATTTCCTCCTCATGTTTTTGCTTAAAACAAAAGAGCCGGTTGAAAAACCGACTCTCAAAAGCAAGATTTAAAGAATGGCAACACCTTTGCATTTTGCCGAAGAGAGTTCTGCCGCCTTCGGCTTTTTTACAAAGTTTGTTGAAATTATTATACAGCAGACGTCCCGAAAATACAAGTCTGTATTTTTTGAAATTTTTCTGTGTAAGCTTGATAAACCTGAAACCGTGCGATATAATCTATAATTAGAAAGCATAGCGAAATTTATTATTTGTGAAAAGGTGAAAATACCATGAGCAGACCGAAAGTTATTTGTCATATGACGACATCTCTTGACGGCAAGGTCACGGGAGATTTTTTATATACCCCAGAATGTGAGCGCGCGGTGGAGATATATTATGAGATCAACCGCGATTATAAGGCAGATGCCTTTGCATGCGGTCGCGTGACTATGGAGGGCAGCTTCACGGGCGGCTGGTATCCCGATTTGACGGGATTTGCCGAAGCCGAAATTTCCCGCGAAGATCATATTGCGGATAAGAGCGCAAAATTTTTCGCGGTCGCCTTTGACCGACATGGCAAGCTCGGCTGGAAAACCTCCTGCATTGAGGACGATGACCCGGGATACGGCGGCGCGCATGTCATCGAGGTGCTTTGCGAAGATGTCTCGAATGCGTATCTCGCCTATTTGCAGAGTATAGACGTGTCGTATATTTT
>JBGUUF010000196.1:0-5189 GCA_045133435.1 Acutalibacteraceae bacterium | reverse complement strand
ATACAGTTTATATTTACCTTGTATAATTTTACTTAATTATATCAAATTGCATCGGCAGATTCAATAGATTTACAGAAAAAACACATGCGTTTTATTAGTTTTTGCTAAAAATATATGTGGATTACAACATTTTCACATTTTTGTATCTTTACTTTGGCTGTCATATGTGATATGATTTATTTTGTATATGAAAAAACGGAGACTTCAGTGTCTCTTATATTTTTGACAGAACGGAGAATGACTTTTGAGAATAGGAATAGATGTCGGCTCAACTACGATCAAATATGTAGTAATGGACGACAGCAACAACATAATACATAAGTCCTATGAACGCCACCTTTCACAGATAACTGAGAAAACCCTCGACGTTCTCAAAACAGTACGCAAAGTAACAGGCGAGTCCAAAGCTCTCTTGGCAATATCAGGATCGGCAGGCATGGGCATATCCGAGGCATGCAGTATTCCGCTGGTGCAGGAGGTTTTCGCCTCCCGCATCGCTCTCAAAAATCTCCTGCCCGACACCGACGTTGCTATAGAGCTTGGCGGCGAGGATGCAAAGATACTCTTTGTCACAGGCGGTATGGAGTTCCGCATGAACGGCTCATGCGCGGGCGGTACAGGTGCATTTATCGACCAGATGGCGACCCTGCTCAACATCACCCCCACCGAGATGAACGAGGCGGCTAAAAAGGCAGAGCGCAGATACACCATAGCCTCTCGCTGCGGCGTATTCGCCAAGACAGATATTCAGCCACTGCTCAATCAGGGTGCAAGAACCGGCGACGTTTCTTCCAGCATATTCTATGCCGTGGTCAACCAGACTATCGCAGGTCTGGCGCAGGGACGTCCCATCGAGGGCAATGTTGTGTACCTCGGCGGTCCACTGACCTTCTTCTCCGAGCTGCGTAATGCATTTGATGACACGCTGGGACTCAAGGGCAAATGCCCCGAAAATTCGCTGTACTATGTCGCGATGGGCGCGGCATTCGGCGCTGATACCGAAATAGACTTAGATAAGGCTATCGACACTCTCAGTCACATGGACGTTGTGGGTAATTACAACTCTATCGACCCCCTCTTTAAGAATCAGGAGGAGTACGACGAGTTCACCAAACGTCACGCCGCTCATACTATCGAATATCTCGACCCCGTTTCATACAAGGGCAACGCATTTTACGGCGTTGACGCGGGCTCAACTACAATTAAAATGGTGGTCATCACCCCCGACGGCAAGATATTGCTCGACAGCTATAATTCCAACAAGGGCAATCCCGTGCCTTACGTCAAGAGCTTCCTCGAGGATTTCTATAAGAAATATCCCGATATCCACATCATCGGCGCGACCTCCACAGGCTACGGCGAGGAGCTTATCAAGAATGCATTCAGCCTTGATTCGGGCATAGTCGAGACTACTGCCCACCTCACTGCCGCGCGCAAATTCATGCCCGATGTTGAATTTGTTATCGACATCGGCGGTCAGGACATCAAGTGCTTCAAGATAGGCACAAAAGGCGAGGTGGACAGCATATTCCTCAACGAGGCATGCTCCTCCGGCTGCGGCTCTTTCCTCCAGACATTCGCCGAAGCACTCAATCAGCCCATCGACAAATTCGCAAAGCTCGGTCTTTTCGCTGACAAACCTGTTGACCTCGGCTCTCGCTGCACGGTATTTATGAATTCATCCGTTAAGCAGGCTCAGAAGGACGGCGCTTCCATCGAAAATATATCCGCAGGTCTTTCCATCAGTGTCGTTAAAAACGCGCTCTACAAAGTTATCCGCGCGTCCAGCCCCGAAGAACTCGGCAAGAAGATAGTCGTTCAGGGCGGCACCTTCCTCAATGATGCGGTTCTCCGCGCATTCGAGCAGGAAATGGGTGTTGAGGTGGTTCGTCCCGCAATCGCAGGACTTATGGGTGCATACGGCGCGGCGCTCTATGCATCACGCCACTCCAAGGGCAAAAGTTCCATTCTCAATGCAGAGCAGCTCGCAGGCTTCTTCCACGAGGTCAAGGACTCCCGCTGCGGAGGATGCAGCAACCACTGCCGTCTCACTATCAATATTTTTGACAATAACCGCAGATTTATCAGCGGCAATCGCTGTGACCGTCCCGTAACTCAGAAATCGGTTGACGACTCACTCAATATATACGACTTCAAGCTCAAACTGCTCAACGAGTATCAGCCTGTCAAGGGCAGCCGAGGAACTATCGGCATTCCTATGGGTCTGAATATGTTCGAGCTGCTGCCCTTCTGGCACACACTTTTCACCAAGTTAGGCTTTGAGGTAGTCACCTCTCCGCTCTCAAACCGCAAGATGTATCTGCTCGGACAGGCAACTATCCCGTCAGATACCGTCTGCTTCCCCGCAAAATTAATGCACGGTCATGTGCAGACACTTATCAATCAAGGCGTGGACACGATATTCTACCCCTGCATGTCCTACAACTTCAATGAGAAAATGGGCGACAATCACTACAACTGCCCTGTCGTTGCATACTATCCCGAGGTCATTCAGGCAAATATGCCCGACATCACCAAGGTCAAATTCATTGACGATTACCTCGGCATCCACCGCCACAAGGACTTCCCGAAGAAGTTCCAGCAGGTAATGTCAAAATACTTCGACATCATTTCGCTTGAAGAAATAAAGCCGGCTGTTGCGGCGGCTTATGCTGAGTATGACCGCTATCTCGCATGCATCCGCGAGCGCGGCGAGGAGATAATCGAAAAGGCGCGTGAAAAGGGCAAGCAGATAATCGTGCTGTCGGGTCGTCCCTATCACGTTGACCCCGAGATAAATCACGGCATCGACAAGATAATCGCAGGCTGCGGCGCGGCAATTATCTCCGAGGACGTTGTGAGCGACCGCGTGGAGAAATTCTCCGTCAACGTGCTCAATCAGTGGACATACCACTCCCGTCTCTACTCTGCGGCGAAATACATTCTCACTCAGCCTGACATGAATCTCGTTCAGCTTGTATCCTTCGGCTGCGGCATCGACGCTATCACCACCGACGAGGTGCGTTCGATACTCGAGAGCGGCGGCAAGATCTACACCCAGATCAAGATCGACGAGATCACCAACCTCGGCGCGGTCAAAATCAGACTCCGCAGTCTGTTTGCCGCTATTGAAGAATGATGGAGGTTCTTGAATTATGGCTGAATTAAAATATGAAAAAAACACAGGGCGACTGCTCTTTACCAAGGAGATGCGCCGCGAATATACACTGCTGGTTCCCAACATGCTTCCCATTCACTTCAAGCTCTTTGAAAAGGTGCTGCAAAAGGCGGGTTACAATGTCGAGGTGCTCAACAATTGCAGTCATCAGGTAGTCGAAGAGGGTCTGAAATACGTCCACAACGACACCTGCTACCCCGCATTGCTGGTCATCGGACAGATGATAGACGCGCTCAACAGCGGCAAGTACGATGTAAACAAAACCGCCCTTATGATCACTCAGACAGGCGGCGGCTGCCGTGCTTCAAACTACATTCACCTGCTGCGCAAGGCTCTGAAATCCGCAGGCTACGAGCATGTTCCTGTTGTGTCCATCAACCTGTCGGGTATGGAGAAAAATCCCGGCTTCTCGCTCACACCCGCGATCCTTATGCAGGTAGTGGCGGGTTTGGTATACGGCGACCTGCTCATGCTGCTCAACAACCAAGTCAAGGCTTACGAGATAAACAAGGGCGAATCCATGGCACTTGTTGATGACTGGGTAGAGCGCCTTATGGAGCAATTCACCCACGGCAAGGGCATGATGGGCGAGGAATTCAGAAACAACCTCAAGCAGATAGTTGATGAGTTCGATGCGATTCCCGTCAACCGCGTGCCCAAGGTCAAGGTGGGCGTTGTCGGCGAGATCTATGTAAAATACGCTCCGCTCGCAAACAATCACCTCGAAGACTTCCTCGCGTCTCAGGACTGCGAGGTCATGGTGCCGGGTCTTATGGGCTTTGCACTCTTTAAAATCGACAACCGACTTGACGACATCAATCTCTACGGCGGCAGCACCGTTAAATACAAATTCGTTTCGTTCCTCAAGGATTTCTGCACAAAGATGGAAACTGCCATGCTCGACGCATTGAAGGGGCATCCGAATTTCGTCGCTCCGTCACCTTATGCACATCTGCGCACGTTAGTCAACGGCGTTATTGGCTACGGCAGCAAGATGGGCGAAGGCTGGCTGCTCACCGCCGAAATGCTCGAACTCTGCGAGTCGGGATATGAAAATATCGTCTGCACACAGCCATTCGGCTGTCTGCCCAACCACATCAACGGCAAGGGCATGATAGGCAAGATCCGCAAGGTCTGCCCGACCGCAAACATCACTCCCATCGACTACGACCCCAGCGCGACCAAGGTCAATCAGGAAAACCGCATTAAGCTGATGCTGGCGGTTGCACGCGAAAACCTTGAGGAAAGAGTTGCGGCAGAGCAAGCGGCTAAGTCGGAGGAATCGAGCAAGAAATCCGCCGAGCCTGTTGCGGCTGAATAAAGGGTGACGGCTATGGCTTTGACGAAAATATATGCGGCGCGCCACGGCGAGACTGAATTGAATGCGCAGAACCGCGTCTGCGGGGCGATAGATTTACCGCTCACCGACAACGGCATTGCACAGGCGCATGCGCTCGCCGAAATGCTGACGGGCAAGGGTATTGAGATGATATTCTGCTCGGATATGATCCGCGCGCGTCAGACTGCTGAGGCCGTAGGCAATGCGCTTGGAATTCAGCCGATCAGCGACCCGAGACTGCGTGAGATGTGCTTCGGTGACCTTGAAAAATGTATGCGCGACGATGCGGAATTCAACCGTCGCAAGCAGGTGTTTGCCGAGAGATTTCCGGGCGGCGGCGAGTCGATATTGCAGGGTGCGCACAGGGTATATTCATTTATGGACGAGGTGCTGAAAAATTACAGCGGCAAAACTATTTTAATAGTCAGTCACGGCTGGACAAATAAACTTATAGCCACGTACTTCAGCGACCTCAGCAACGAAGAATTTGCTAAGTTCAGACTGCCCAACTGCGTATATGCCGAATATGAAATCTAAGGGGATAATTATATTATGCCTAAAAATGAAACACTTGAAATACAAAAGGCACTCTTAGAGTTAGGTGAACGATTGGGATTTACTGCAAAAATCGAAGAAAGAATCCATAAGCACGATGTATATTCACCTATATAT
>JBGUUF010000195.1:0-13146 GCA_045133435.1 Acutalibacteraceae bacterium | reverse complement strand
TTGGTCGATAGCCAAGTTGTCTACTATATGCGATGTTGGTTCAAGCAAGAGAATATATCAGAGTGAGCTTAAAAACGATGGTGTGCCGTTTCTTCGTATTTCCGACTTAAACGAAAGAATTGATGGCGAAGTGAATACACCTCAATTGTTCATCCCTATGGAAAAATTTGATGAATTAAAAGCTAACGGTTTAGTTCCTGTGTCGGGAGATATTCTTGTTACTTCAAGAGGAACTCTTGGAAGGTGTTACATTGTTAAGGATGGCGATAACTTTTATTTCCAGGATGGAATGATCAGTTGGCTTTCTGGTATAGATCAAAGGATACTGAACTTGTTCCTCTCTCACTTGTTCTCAACGACAGGTGTGCAAAAACAGATTATGAACCTTCAAGCTGGTTCAACTGTAGCATATCTTTCCATAGCAATGCTTAAACAGCTTGATATTATTTTGCCACCAATGGAACTCCAAGAGCAGTTTGCCGCCTTCGTCGAACAGACCGACAAATCAAAATTGGCAATTCAAGCGAGTCTTGATAAACTGGAGATTTTAAAAAAATCGCTTATGCAGCAATATTTCGGCTGAGTGAGCCTGTGTAATATACCTGACATGTATTTTATTAAATTTCAAATGGAAGTGATTAAATCAAATGAACGATAAAATCGCGTTAGTTAAAGAGTGGGCTGGGAAGGCTGTGAATGCGGTCATTAACTACGCCCGCACTACATATGTTGTGCTGTGGGGGCTTATCCTCGCATGCACTGTTTACGGCTGTACGCTGATTTCCAGTGCGCGTCCCGTTGCTGTCAAGACGCAGATAATGGCGGCTATGCTGGGATTCGGCGGCGCATTCGTCATATCGCTGATGGACTATCACCGTCTCGGGCAATTGTGGTATCTGGTGGGCGGAGCATGCGTCTTTCTGGTCGGTCTGACATTCGTAGTAGGACAATCGGCGGCAGGCGGCAATGCCGTAGCCGATGACGTGGCGTGGCTGAATATTTTCGGATACAGCTTCCAGCCGTCGGAGCTGATGAAGATAGGCTTCATCGTGACGTTTTCCTATCATTTGTCGTACATCGTTGACAAGGGTACGCTGAATACTCTGTCCAGCGTGTTTCTGCTCGGCTGTCACGCGCTGGTGCCTGTCGGTCTTTGTATATTACAGGGCGACGACGGTACGGCACTTATGTTTTTGGTGATGTTCCTCATCATGTTCTTCTCCAGCGGTCTAAGCTGGAATTTCATCGCGCTCGGTCTTACTGCTATCGTATGCATGTCGCCTATATTGTGGCAGAGCATGAGTGAGCATCAGCGCAATCGTTTTTCGGCGGTCTACAATCCTCAGGAGGGCGATGAAGTGGGCATTTTGTATCAGCAGACGCTGGGCAAGGTGGCTATCGGCAACGGAGGACTTACCGGCGAGGGGCACGGCACGAGTACGATGATACAGTCGGGACTCGTTCCTGAAGATCACAACGACTTTATCTTTACAGTGGCGTGTGAGGAATTCGGATTTATCGGAGCACTGCTGCTTATCGGACTGCTGTTGACGGTAATGCTGGTGTCGCTGTATGCCGCGTTCAAGGCGGTGGACACGATGGGCAGATTCGTCTGCATAGGATTTTTCGCGATGATAGCCACACAGACTATATTTAATATAGGTATGTGCATTTCGGTGCTGCCCGTTATCGGTATCACACTGCCGTTCTTCTCCGCCGGCGGTTCGTCCAGCATGTGCTTGTATTTCGGTGTCGGACTGGTGCAGAGCGTCTACATGCGCACTAAAGAATCCACAGGCGCGGGCATACGCAGGAGACAGATCAGAATTTAGAGCCTGTTTTAGTATCTCGGCGTGCGCGTATTGCGCTGTCAGATTTTTCGCCAAATGAAGGGAATTTCTCGCCGCCATACTGTCGTATTGCAAGAGAAATTCACGAAATATGGCGGAAAAGATACAAGCAAGACGTGTGCGAAGAGATGCTAAACAGGCTCTTAGTGAGTGGATTTTTACAAAATCTTAAATCGTGGCTGTTTGGCGGCTGTGATTTAAGATTTTTTGCTGTTTAAATATAAAAATAATTTGGAAAAACTCTTGACGAGGGACAAAAAGTGTGGTATATTTAACTTACCTCGCATTGGGCGTGTTTTTTTTATGCGTCCGTTTTTGCACACCGACTGGTGTCGAGGGAGGCTGATATGCCGCTTATCCGCCGCGCTTTTGCAGAAGGCAGAGCGGGTCTGACGGTAAATAATTCCGTTACGGGAGGTGCCGACATGAGAGTTAAGGTCACATTGGCATGTACAGAATGCAAGCAGAGAAATTATGACACGATCAAAAACAAGAAGAATGACCCTGACAGACTTGAGATGAAGAAGTATTGCAGATTCTGCAAGAAGCATACTTCACACAAGGAAAGCAAGTAAGGGAGGACGCAATCTTATGAGTGACAAGTCAACCAAGAAAAAGGACGACAAGAAGCTCGCTAAGGACACAAAGGGCAAGAAGGACGTTAAAAAGTCCGCTGCCAAGGATTCGTCCAAAAAATCATTCAATCCCATCAAGTCAATAGGCAAGTTTGTGCGCGAGTACAAGAGCGAGATCAAAAAGATCTCTTGGCCTAGTGCAAAGGATACCACAAAAAATACAGCTATCACTCTGGCGGCAATAATTATCGTGGGTGTGTTTATCTGGGTCCTCGATTTCGGACTCAGCTCGCTCAGAGATCTTGCCTTTGAAAAGATTCCCGAGTGGTCGATTTTTTCTGATGATGTATCCGATTCGGATATTGCCGATGGTGTGGATGTGTCCAACAGCGATTTGGCAGAGTGATAGGCTTATATCACGATGCACCGGTTTTTTATTCAGACAGGCATTGCTATGACGGCATGCCAAAATGACGGGAGGGTTAAATAATATGGCAGATATGACAGATGTTTCGGGAACTGCTCACTGGTACGTTATTCATACCTACGCAGGCTATGAAAACAAGGTTGCTTCCGACCTTCAGACGATAGTGGAAAACCGCAAGCTTCAGGATATGATTCTGGATGTTAAGATTCCCACAGAAACCGTTAAGGAGACCGTCACAGTAAAAAAAGACGGAGTGGAGCAGCAGGTTGAACGTGAGGTTGAACACAAGCTTTTCCCCGGCTATGTGCTTGTTAAGATGGTAATGACCAATGATACATGGTTTATCGTCCGCAATACCCGCGGATGCACAGGCTTTGTAGGTCACGATTCCAAGCTCGTGCCCGATTCCAAGCCGGTTCCTCTGACTGATGAAGAGGCGGCTAAGTGGGGCGTAGAGATCAAATCCGAAAGATTCGCCTTTGAAATGGGCGAGGAAGTCAAGGTCATCGAAGGCTCTATGACAGGTCACATCGGCGTTGTCAATTCCATCGACCTTGAGGCAAAGACGGTATATATTACAATTGATATGTTCGGTCGCAAGACTGAGGCCGAGGTTGGTATATCAAGCGTTGTACCGCTGAACTAAATTACTATCCGCGCGACAGTTTGAGACGCGCAAGGCTTTTTACAAATGAAGTTTCGTCTGTGTACGCACAGCGGTTCTTCAGTGGGAGAAGCAGCAAAATTCACTCATAAATGCTGTTTCGGTATTACCACATATTTGGAGGTGCTTTTTAATGGCTCAGAAAGTAACAGGTTACATTAAACTTCAGATTCCGGCAGGCAAGGCAACACCCGCTCCTCCTGTAGGTCCGGCTCTTGGTCAGCACGGTGTCAACATCATGCAGTTCACAAAGGACTTCAATGAGCGCACAAAGAACGACGTTGGCCTCATTATTCCTGTTGTTATCACAGTATACGCAGACCGTTCCTTCACATTTGTGACTAAGACTCCTCCCGCAGCTGTTCTTATCAAGAAGGCTTGCGGTATCGAGAGCGGTTCCGGCACACCTAACAAGACTAAGGTTGCTAAGATCACAAAGGAACAGGTCAGAAAGATCGCAGAAACAAAGATGCCCGACCTCAACGCTGCTTCTATCGAAACAGCTATGAGCATGATCGCTGGTACAGCTCGCAGCATGGGCATTACTGTCGAGGACTGATTGCATAATTAAAGTGCAATCTCTCAGTGGGAGGAAAATCTCCGATATTACCACTTTACAGGAGGATATTAACTAATGAAACACGGAAAGAAATATGTTGACGCTGCTAAGGCTGTTGACCGTTCAAAGTTATATGATTCTAACGAAGCTCTCGGTCTCGTAGTTAAGACCGCTGCCGCAAAGTTTGACGAGACTGTTGAAGTTCATGTCAAGCTGGGCGTTGACGGTCGTCACGCTGACCAGCAGGTTCGCGGCGCTATCGTTCTCCCGAACGGTACAGGTAAGAGCGTTAAGATCCTTGCTATCTGCAAGGGCGACGCTATCAAGGCTGCTGAAGAAGCAGGCGCAGATTATGTCGGTAACGACGAATACATCCAGAAGATTCAGTCCGAAGGCTGGATGGATTTTGATGTTCTTATCACAACTCCCGACATGATGGGTATGGTTGGTCGTCTCGGTAAGGTTCTCGGTCCGAGAGGCTTGATGCCTAACCCCAAGGCCGGTACAGTTACACCTGACATCGCAAAGGCTGTCAAGGAAGCTAAGGCTGGTAAGATCGAGTATCGTCTCGACAAGACAAACATCATTCACTGCCCCATCGGCAAGGTTTCCTTCGGCGCTGACAAGCTCCAGGAGAACTTTGATGCACTCATCGGTGCTATCAACAAGGCCAAGCCGGCTGCTGCAAAGGGTCAGTACATCCGTTCCTGCGTTGTTTCTTCAACAATGGGCGTAGGTGTTAAGATCAACCCCAGCAAGGTCACAATGTAATTTATTTAATACTATTCACGGTCAGCATTATATTTTCACAGCGGCTGTGTAAATAATTAAACAAACGATGCCGCAGTTCTTTTTTAGAGAGAAGTGCGGCATTTTGTTGTTATCAATAAAAGGAGAGGAAGTTATTTATGGATTACAAATGCAATGTTTGCGGCAATGTTTTTGACGATACGCTGGGCACATGTCCCGCATGCGGCTCGGTGGTACTGAATTCGGCGGCGCAGAATGAGCAGTCATTCCAGTATCAGGCGCCGGAGATTCAGAGCGAGCCGGCATTTCAGTACGACGCACCGCAGGTCGAGGCTGAGCCTCAGCCTCAGGAGCAGCAGCCTAACTATCAGTATGACGCTCCGCAGGACAATCCGCAGGGTCAGCAAAATTACCAGTACGGCGGACAGCAGAATTATCAGCAGCCGCCTTATCAGGGCTATCCGCAGGGCGGTTACGGTTACAAGGACCCGAACGCAAAGTCAAAAATTGCGGCGGGTATTTTGGGCATATTGCTCGGCGGACTCGGTGTGCACAATTTTTATCTCGGTTACACCGGCAAGGCTATCGCACAGCTTTTGCTCACGCTACTTTCATGTGGCGTTTTAAGCGGGATAAGTGCGATTTGGGGTCTGATCGAGGGCATTCTCATTCTCACAGGCTCTATCGGTACTGATGCAACCGGCAGACCGCTTAGTGACTGATTTTAACACAGCAAAAATGTTATAATTTACGAAACCATCCGTCGCTTGATTTTTGGCGGCAGGTGGTTTCTTTGTGTGTTGACGGAGGAGATCTTTTGAGTACAAGTCTTAGGAAGAAATATTTAGGAGACAGGAATTTTTTTAATAAATTTTTGATGATCGCCATGCCCATTGCGATACAAAACGGAATAACGAATGTTGTCAGCATGGCGGACAATATCATGGTGGGACAGCTCGGCACGCCGCAGATGAACGGAGTTTCAATAGTAAACCAAGTCATGTTGATCGCCACCCTTTGCATTTTCGGTGCGATGGCGGGCGCGGGTATCTACACCGCCCAATATTACGGCAACGGCAATCATGATGGTGTGAAATACACCTTTAGATTCAAGGTGATAATAGGCGCGTTCATCGTCGCGGCTTCGATAATTATATTGAGTTTTCTCGGGGAGGATCTCATCAAATTGTTCCTTCACAGCGAAAATCAAGGGGATATCGAAATCACGCTGAAATACGGTTTGGATTATCTGAATGTGGCGAAGTGGAGCTTGGTGCCGTTCGGATTATCGCAGATATACGTCAGCACGATGCGCGAGACGGGGCAGACTGTAGTGCCGATGAAGGCGGGGATCGCGGCGGTAGTTGTGAATGTTGTGCTGAATTATGTGATGATATTCGGCAAGTTTGGCAGCCCGATGCTTGGAGTGCAGGGCGCGGCACTTGCAACTATCTGTGCGAGAATCGCGGAAAGCGGCATTGTGATGATATGGCTGCATTCCCACAGCAAGCAAAATCCGTTCATCGTGGGTGCGCTGCGGTCACTGTGTATGCCGCCGAAGCTCTTTTTGAATATACTGGTAAAGTGTGTGCCGCTTATGGTGAACGAAGCTCTGTGGGCGGGCAGTGTTGCCATGCTCAATCAGAGCTATTCCACCCGCGGACTCGATGCAGTGGCGGGAATAAATATCTGCTCAACGCTCACAAATGTGTTCAACGTGTTCTTTATCGCGGCGGGTGAAGCTATCGCGATTATGGTCGGTCAACTGCTGGGCGCGAATAAAAAGGAAGAAGCGCGAAGGGCTGACACGATACTTTGCGTTTATTCCGTGCTGGGAAGCGCGATGTTGTCGGTATTTATGGTGGCATGTGCGCCGTTTTTTCCGATGCTCTACAACACGACCGACACTGTACGCGGCTTGGCGACCAGCTTTATCATAATTATTGCTTTTCTGCTGCCTGTGCAGGCGTTTACTAACGCATCCTACTTCACTCTGCGTTCGGGCGGAAACACGTTTATCACGTTTGTCTTTGACAGTGTGTATATGTGGTGCTTCACGGTGCCGATTGCCTTTGTTATCACGCGATACACCTCAATTCCTATCGTTGCGGTGTATGCGATATGCCAGTCGCTCGAGATATTCAAGGCTGTGATCGGGTTTATCTTTGTAAAAAAGGGTGTCTGGATTAACAATATTGTAGACAATTGAGCAGAAAATTTATTGCAAAGGTAGAAAGTTAAAAAAAGCAAAAAAAACGCGAATATCGCTTGCAATTACGGGCAAAAAATGGTATAGTGTTCTTTGACACGATACAATCGTACGCAGGTGGTGGATTCGGCAATGTCTGATGAATATTATATAGTAAGCCGCGAAGCTCTGCCGGCTGTATTTGTTAAGGTTGCGGAAGCTAAAAGACTTCTCGGCACAGGCGCGGCATGCTCGGCGACCGAGGCTGCCCGCATGGTGGGAATATCGCGAAGCGCATTCTACAAGTATAAGGACATGATAATGCCCTATGAGGATACTGAAGAGTCGCGCGTTCTCACTATTCAATCGGTGCTGGAGGACAGACCTGGTGTGCTTTCGTCCATGATAACGGTGTTTTTCGATGTGGGCGCAAACATTCTGACAGTCAACCAAAACATTCCGGCGGACGGTGTGGCTTCGGTATCGGTATCGGCGCGGACTGAACACATGGCGATCTCTGTGGCGCAGCTTTTTGAAAGGCTGAGAGCGCTTGACGGCGTGGTTTCGGTATCTCGCATCGGTATGAATAATTAGGAAGGCAATAAATTAATAACAATAGAAGGCAGTGATTTATACTATGGTAAAGATAGCAGTTATGGGCCACGGCGTTGTAGGCTCGGGTGTTGTAGAAGTTTTGATGAAAAATCACAACGGTATTGAGCGCCGCGCAAAGGAAGGCATTGATGTTAAATACATCCTCGATTTGCGCGATTTCCCCGAGCTGCCTTACGCAGACAAATTTGTCAAGGACATCAACGTAATTCTCGAAGACCCCGAGGTTGAGGTCGTTGTAGAATGCATGGGCGGTGTAAATCCTGCCTTCGATTTCTGCATGAGCAGCCTTAAAGCGGGAAAGAGCGTTGTTACCTCCAACAAAGAGCTTGTTGCCAAGAGAGGTCAGGAGCTGCTTGAGGTGGCAAGACAAAACAACCTCAACTTCCTGTTTGAAGCAAGCGTCGGCGGCGGTATTCCGATCATCCGCCCGCTTACTCAGTGCATGGCGGCAAACGAGATAACATCCGTCGCGGGTATTCTCAACGGTACAACTAACTTCATCCTGACCAAGATGATCACCGAGAATATGTCCTTTGACGATGCACTCAGACTGGCCCAGAATCTCGGCTACGCTGAGAAAGACCCCTCTGCCGACGTTGACGGCGACGATGCATGCCGCAAGATCTGCATTCTCGCTTCACTGGTCACAGGCAAGCATGTTTATCCCGATAAGGTATATATGGAAGGCATCCGCAACATCACTCTCGAGGATGTGGCATATGCCGATAAATTCAATGCCGTTGTCAAGCTCATCGGCATGTTCAAGGTTCAGGCTGACGGCAAGCTTCAGATAAGCGTTGCTCCGAGAATGGTTTCCAAGAGTGACCCGCTTGCAGGCGTTAACGACGTATTCAACGCTATCTGCGTTGTCGGCGACGCTACTGACGAGGTCATGTTCTACGGCAAGGGCGCAGGCAAGCTGCCCACCGCGAGTGCTGTAGTCGCAGACGTTATCGACTGCGTAAAGCACCGTTCGGCACGCAAGTATGTTTACTGGGAGCCGGCTGTTGAGGATATGATAGCAGATTATCACGACGAGGTGTGCTCGATGTATCTCAGACTCTGCGGCAAGAGCACAGATGAGCTTATGACCATCGCCAACGAGCTTTGCAGAGAGTGCGTTTACACCGACGGCGTTAACCCCGACGAGATCGCTATTATCACTGACATCGGCACATATGCCGAGCAGGAAGCTGTCGCAAAGAAATTCCTCGAGCGCGGTGTAAATGTTATCAGCGCAATGAGAACTCTTACATTATAATGCATAATTCATGATTGTTTAAATCTTAGAGTTGAATTATGATTTGTGTTATATTTAAAGAAAGGGGGATTTCGGTTTGAAGATTAAAGTACCGGCGACGAGTGCCAACATCGGGTCGGGATTTGACGCGCTGGGCATTGCGCTCACCATGTATAATGAAATTGAAATGGAGGAGAGCGATGTCCTCGACATAGCTTCGCTCGATGACATCCAGGTCCCCACAACTGCGGATAATCTGATTTTCCAGTCGGCATGCAGGCTTTATCGCGAGTGCGGAAAGCCCGAGCCGACGGGCATGAAGATACGCCAGACCAATGTTGTGCCTATGGCGCGCGGTCTGGGGTCCAGCTCCACCTGCGTTGCGGCGGGTCTGCTGGGCGCAAATGAGTTGCTCGGCAATCCCGCAACTCGCGATGAACTGGTGAATATTGCATGCTCTATCGAGGGTCATCCCGATAATACCACTCCCGCGCTGCTCGGAGGATTGACTGCTGCGGCTGTGGAGAACGACAAGGTGTATGCCGTGACGCTGCATGTGGCGGATAAATTTCGATTCGCGGCGTTCATTCCAAATTTTGAGCTGAAAACTTCGGTAGCGCGCGGAGTGCTTCCGCAGAGTGTTTTAAGAGAGGACGCGGTTTATAATCTGTCGCGTTCGGCTCTCATGGCGGGTTCTCTCGCAACGGGAAACACAGAAAATCTGCATATCGCTGTGCAGGATAAGCTGCATCAGCCGTACAGACTGGGACTTATCCCCGGCGCGAATGATATATTTGACCTGTCGTATGAATACGGCTCGCTCGCGACATATATAAGCGGCGCAGGTCCGACTGTCATGGCGATCATCAGACGGCGTGACGAGAAATTTGAGAGTGTTATTTCCGAGCAGCTCATACAGCGCGGTCTGACCGACTGGCATGTGACAGTGCTGGATGTTGACTCACGCGGCGCATACATATCTGCCCGCTGAGGGGAATAATATTTATTGTAATTTTACAAGCAAAATTTTTATTAATATATTTCGGAGGTATTGAACAAATGGGTTTAATTGTTCAGAAATTCGGCGGCACATCAGTTGCCGATGCCGAGCGCGTGATGAACGTGGCGAGAATCGTCACGGATACTTACAAGCAGGGCAATCAGGTGGTTGTAGTTGTATCGGCTCAGGGCGACACGACAGACGACCTCATCGAAAAGGCTAAGGAAATCAATCCTTCCGCTTCCAAGCGCGAGATGGATATGCTGATGACAGCCGGCGAGCAGATCTCTATCTCGCTCCTCGCTATGGCTATTCAGAAGATCGGCTGCCCCGTTATCTCTTTGCTCGGCTGGCAGGCAGGCTTTGTGACAAGCTCTGTTTACGGCAGCGCACGCATTAAGAAGATCGAAGCAGAGAGACTCAAGAATGAGCTTGACCAGAATAAGATCGTTGTCGTTGCAGGCTTCCAGGGTCTTAACAAGTACGACGATATGACCACTCTGGGCAGAGGCGGCAGCGATACAAGCGCTGTGGCTATTGCAGCAGCTCTGCATGCTGACAGATGCCAGATCTTCACCGACGTTGAAGGCGTATACACCGCCGATCCGCGCAAGGTTCCCAATGCTGTAAAGCTGGAGGAAATCACATACAACGAAATGCTCGAACTCGCTACACTGGGCGCACAGGTTCTCAACAACCGCTCAGTTGAAATGGCTAAAAAATACAATGTAGAACTTGAAGTGCTTTCTTCACTCGTCAGAAAGCCGGGTACTATAGTTAAGGAGAATGTTAAGATGGAAAAAATGCTCATCAGCGGCGTAGCTAAGGATACACAGGTTGCAAGAATTTCACTCGTAGGTCTTCCGGATGAACCCGGCATCGCATTCCAGGCATTCAGCCGCCTGGCAGCAAAGAATATCAATGTAGACATCATCCTCCAGTCCATCGGCAGAGACGGCACAAAGGACATCAGCTTCACTGTTGCTAAGGACAGCGGCGCAGAGGCTATGGAAGTCATGAAGGAGTTCGTTGCAAACTGCGGCGGTAAGGATGTTGCTATCGACAACGAGGTTGCTAAGGTCTCTATCGTCGGTGCAGGCATGGAGACACATGCAGGCGTTGCAGCAAGCATGTTTGAGGCTCTCTATGGCGCTCATATCAACATCAAGATGATCTCCACAAGCGAAATCAAGATCTCCGTGCTTATCAATGCAGAAGATGCTGACAAGGCTGTTTCTGCTATCCACGCTAAGTTCATCGGCTAATTAAAATAAAGCACTATATATTAGTATGTATATGCAAGTCCCCGCTGTTGTATTATCGACGGCGGGGACTTTTTGTCGTCAGTGCAAAGTTTTTGTTATATTATTGTGAATAACTAAGAATGTTAATAATTATTCATATAAATTTTATATAAAATACACCAGATTTCGGTTTAATTCGCAAAATTAAGGTGTATAATTATATCAGCATTGGAAATAATATATTAGCAAAATCAATGCAGGAAATATTTTGGAGGTGGAAAAATATTATGAATCCCAATAAGACTGTTGCGGTTTATTCACAGAGCAATCAACGGCAGATCACGGCAAAGGCTTTGGAATTGGCTGAGAGCGACAATGCAGAGTTGTCGGTAGTCAGTGTATTCCCCGAATGCGGTGGTGAGTATGCCGAAAAGACAGAGCAATTACATCGGTATTCGTCGTCGATAGGCGCGGAAATGACCGTGCTTTACAGCAGTGAGCCTGCGCTGGCACTGATGAAGCATGTCAGAAACAATAAAATTACCAATGTTGTTATAAGTGAGAGCGATACAAGTGGAGCGGCGAAGCTGATAAAGGAGATCTTGCCCGAAGTAAGGGTGACAGTAGTTCCAAACGAGAGCGGCAGTGTTTGCAGTTGGTTTGCGGCAGATTTGTTTTGCTGTGCGCTGACCAGAGTGTAAGGATTAAATGTATATATTAGAAAAGAAACTTTGAACCTTTGATTTTTCAACAATTTTTCAACTTAACTTAGAAAACAATTTACAGTGACATATACAGCGGCGCGTCGGTTTTAATATCGGCGCGCTGTTTCTTTGTTATAAAGGTTACAACGCTGTAACTATTTTGAGTTTGCAATATGGGCGGAAAAATCGGTTGAATGTGGAATATGTCGAAAGAGCGGGGCGGCTGATTGTGCAGGTTGCGTAATGCGGCTGAAAACAACGGTTACAGACTTGTAACCGCTTGAAAAAGGCCGGATTGACAAAAAAGTGTCAACTTTGTTATATTTCAATAGAATATTGCGGCGCACAATTTAATTAGTATTGCATATTTACTATAAAATTTTGTAACTTGTTTCGTATTTAGTTAAGATAATTACATAAATTAAGTGAAAAATAGCGTGAAATCAATGGTTACAAAAAAATTACAGTCGAATTCTACGAATCTTACAAAAATATTTTATCAAGTTAAAGCGGCGAAATCACGAAATCGGCAAATTTATGTATAAATCTCATAGAATTTCAAAAAATAACGGGAGATTTTGTAAGCCAAATTTTTTCGATGTGGCAATTTGCACAAAAAATTCGGACTTTTTTGCCTTGACAATATTTTTTTATCTGACTATAATACCCACATCGTCTGAACGCAGAATTCGGACGGCCGCTAGATAAGGCTTCATGCGGCGGCGCAGAGTTCAGTCACCCCGTTGATGGAACGATGCGGTGCATCGGTGAAAGCTGAGTTGAACGGTAACATATCCCGCAGTCAGTCGGGACAGAAAGTTGAGGAAAAGTTTTTGAGTAAGGCAGGTTTTATAAGGAGCCGTAAGGGAGCAGTTGCTTTTCTTGTAGCCGCATGTTTAATCAGCTTAATATTCATTTCATCGAATCTTTCAGCAGTAGAAGTAGTTGACGGCAATAAAAAACAGACAGTAATTTCCACCAAGGCTTCCAACAAGGTGGGGATCATAAATCAGGCAGGCTTTGCGCTTGCAGAGAACGATTCATATGCGGTTTCCGCATCGGATGAATCCGACATCATCAAGATACTCCGCGCATTTGATATGACCGTTGTTGACGGCGGAGAGAAAAAGGTCATATCGACAGTTGAAGGCAGCGTCGAAAATGCACTGAAGAATGCGGGCATTGAGCTTCCCGATTCTGACGACAAAATCAGTTGCTCTCTCGCAGACAATGCAGAAGAGAACATGGTCGTTACAATTGACAGAGTTGAATATGTAACAAGCACCGTGACCAAGACTGTTAAGTATAAGACAGTCACAAAGAACGACAG
>JBGUUF010000194.1:0-4379 GCA_045133435.1 Acutalibacteraceae bacterium | reverse complement strand
CAAAGGCGGTCGTTCCTGCCGGTGAGACAGTCCGTGTACACTACTTTGTCGCTTATATCGACGCAGGCATTCTGTCTCCCACTTACACTTTCTTGGTTTGCAGTGGTGACAGCGAAGACAACAGCAGCCCTGTTTACAAGTTCGATTATAAGAAATCAATGGGTGTTCTCTGCGAAAGCGCTGAGATCAAGCTGAAGGAACAGTTCACTATCGAAAACTACGCAAACATTACACTCGAGAATGTCAAGTTCTCCACAAAGCTCACTCCCACGAGCACATGGGGTTCTTACACCTACTATGAGGTTCAGGAGTACGGCAAGACATACCTCATCTTCAAGTTCACCGTTGAAAACCTCACTGAAGATGTAATCGTCGGCAGCTCTTCTATCCACGGTTTTATCACAGGCTGCACATACGGTGATTCTTATTATGTTTCCACCACTATCCTTGAGGAATCCAACAAGAAGGATCTCACACAGGCCGGTGCAATTGAAGCAGGCAAGAAGAATACAATGTATGTATTGTTCCAGGTCCCCACAGATTTTGAAAAGGACAACAACTACATGGTGCAGTTCATGGCAGGCGGCAATTTCTACACCTACTACAGCGAAAACTACACCGATGGTTCAAACCTCGACGTCAGCTCTGAAACAAGTTCAGACGAAACAAGCTCTTACTAATATTTAAAATAACGTCCGCGGAATTCCGTTAATGAAACGGGATCCCGCGGATTTTTTATTTGTATCTTAAATTTTTTACATAATATCGACAGGATTTGCTCATATTCCACACCCGCCGCATAATATATTATTATCAGGGATGTATACGGAAACGCCTATAGACGCATCCGTAAAAATTGATGCAGTTTTATGCAAGACTATGATTATATGCGGCAATTATGGCAAAAATAACAATGCGGCAATAATTTAAATACGACGGATTTTTTCCGCAGGATGATGTTCGGATTTTCTCTGCTCCGAACGGAAAGGATGGACGATTGATTTATGAATATCAGAAGAGGAGATATATATTATGCAGACCTGAGCCCCGTTGTGGGGTCTGAGCAGGGTGGTGTTCGCCCCGTACTTATCGTGCAGAATGACGTGGGCAACAAATTCAGCCCGACGGTCATCGCCGCGGCAATCACCAGCCAGACAGACAAATCGCATCTTCCCACTCATATCTATGTGCAGTCGGTGGAATGCGGTCTGCACAAGGACTCTGTGGTGCTGCTGGAACAAATACGCACTCTCGACAAGCGCAGGCTCAAGGAGTGCATGGGACGGCTGGAGGACAGCACGATGGACAAGGTAGATCAGGCTATCTCCATCAGCTTCGGACTCGGCACAGACGAATCAAATATCCGCAAGGCAAATTAACTATACGACGAAAATCCCCCTTGTCAACAACAGCCGCACGGCAAGGGGGACAGCCGCGATACACATCAACATAACGATTTTGTGTATCGCGGTCTACATATAATAGTAACGTTCAAAAAAGCTGCATCAGTTCTTTTGGGTGGATGTGAGGCTGGAGCGCCGCATTCACCGCCATCCCTATAAAATTCGCCGCACGGTCGGTGAGCAGGTCTATCTCTCTGGGCGAAACTATCATGCCGCTGTCAACAATGCGCGCCCTTCGCTCACCGCACAGGTCTGCCGCAAGTGTCTGCATATCCACCACAGTGGGCACACCCATCGAAATCACACGCGTGCCAAGATAATCGCTGTCTATGCGCGGGCGGTTGTTGCCCACTCCTGCACCGGGCGAGATCCCGCTGTCGCTTATCTGCAGTGTGCATCCCAGCCGCGACAGACTGCGCGATGCCATCGCGTCGATGACGATGACCGCTGACGGACGGAGCGAATTCACCAGACTGCGGATAAATTCGGCCGCTTCTATGCCTGTCTGTCCAAGCACACCGGGGGCGATCACCGAAGTCTGCCGCAACGGAGCAAGTCCGCATTTTTCGGCAAGCTCGTGCGATATGTGACGCGTGGCGAGAATCCTGCTCGCCGCCTTTGGTCCGAGCGCGTCGGGGGTTATGCCTATGTTGCCCAGACCTACAGCCAAAATGCCGCCGTGCTTCGGCAGCATGCCTGCGAGAATGTCAGAGGCGGCTTCAAAGCACTCCTCCGGCTCAAATGCGCTGTCGGAAAAGGGCAGCATCTCCAGCGTGTAATATTCCCCCTGCGGTTTGCCGATACTTTCGGCGGCCTGGCGTGAAGATATGACCGTGCGCGTTATCTTCACGCCGTTTTTTTCGGAATGATCGGTGTATATTCCTTCTGTCTCCCCTGCGGCTTCGGTCAATTCTATGGTTAGGTCGGTGCGATAATTCATATTGTATTCCTCCGTGTATGATCATACTGTGTTTATATTTTCCGCCGTAATCTGCCTAATATACGGCTCTGTTATTTTTTTGTAATCATGATTGCGTAATTGTAACTTTTTTGTAACAATAGCCAATATTGGTAACATTGCCTATTGAAAAAATTTTCTATAAGTGTTTAAATAAGTCTATGGTTTTTATGCATAGTAATATTTACTCGACAAAAACACAGGAGGATGTTTATGAAAAAACGTATTATGTCGCTTGCTCTGATAATAGCGCTCATGTTCACGATGCTTCCAATGAGCAGCTTCACTACTGCATTCGCGCTCAGCAATGCTGAAGCTCTCACCGATATTACCTATCAGACGGGCAAGTATTATATTCTCAGCAGCTCGCTCAATGTTCGCTCTGGAGCGTCTACGAGCTATTCAAAAGTCACCACGGTTTCCAAGGGTCAATGGGTCACAGTGACCTCCGTCAAGAACGGCTGGGGACAGATCACTGTCAACAATACAAAGGGCTGGATCGACCTCAGCTATGCCTACAGCACCGCCAACAAGGTGGATATCGAAGCGCGCCTTGATATGCTCCGCCTTAAATTCCCCGACGGCATGTACTGGAACCGCGAGGATCCCGATGTAAACAATGCCGACGGTTACACCGAAAATCCCTGTGTGGACAAGCACTCGGACAAACGCGAAAATTATTTTGACGGCACATGCCAGTGCCACGGCTTTGCGCTCAAGCTCGGCTACGACCTCTTCGGCATTCACGCCGGCAACTGGGAGCGCCATTACGATCTGAGCAAAGTTAAGGTCGGCGACCTCATCCGCTATCGTTCGCGCCACACCGTCATGATAACAGGCGTTTACGACGATTATTTCACCGTAGCCGACTGCAACTGGGATTACTGCTGCGGCATTGATTGGGACAGAGTGATGAAAAAGTCCTCATTTTCTTTCACTGAAAATCAGTATGACGGCATCTATCACTGCCCCGCAAACGGCGGCTTTGTAGGCTCTTCCGGCTCGGCTTCTACAGCAACTACTACAACCACAAAGGCGACTACAACCACTACAAAAGCTACAACAACGACTACTACCACTAAAACTACCACGGCAACTACCGTTAAAGTCTACACCACCGGCAAACTGAAGATAACCGGCGACGTGGTAAATGTTCGTTCGGGCGCAGGCACCGGTTACAAAAAGGTCGCCAGCGTCAAGAAAAACGCCACTTACACCTACACCAGTCAAAAAACCGTGAGCGGAGTTGTATGGTACAAAATCAAAGTCAGCTCGTCCAAGAGCGGCTGGGTCAGCGGTCAGTATTGCAAGATCACTCAGAAGCTCGGCACACCGATAACTACTACCACCACTGCCGCAGCGGTCAAGAAAGTCAAAATCACAGGCGACGTGGTAAATGTCCGTGCCAGCGCAAGTACAAGCAGTCAAAAGGTGACTCAGGTCAAGAAAAATTCCGTATATACATACACCGAAACAAAAACCGTGAGCGGAGTTGTATGGTACAAAATCACGGTCAGCTCGTCCAAGAGCGGCTGGGTCTGCGGCAAGTATTGCAAGACTGTGTAAAAAAAATTGCGGAAAATTTTAAAAAAAAACAAAAAATGTATTGCAATTTGAGTTAATTCGTGTTAGAATTTATTTATGCGACTGAACTAAGTTAAGGAGGTGTGCATTGTGCCTAATATTAAGTCTGCTAAGAAGAGAGTTCTTGTTACAGCTACCAAAAACGCTCGCAACAAGGCTATCAAGTCAAACCTCAAGTCTACAATTAAGAAGGCTGAGACTGCTATCGCTGAAGGCGGTGACAGCGCAGAACAGGTTCGTCTCGCTATTAAGAGAATCGATCAAGCTTGCGCTAAGGGAATTCTCCATAAGAATACCGCTGCAAGAAGAAAGTCCAAGCTCGCTCGCAAGCTCAACAACGCATAATTGAGTTTGCATTACATGACGAACTGGCTTTTGTGATGCTGATAAAAATTCGGATGTTTGTCAAGACAAGCTTCCGTGAGAGGCAAAAT
>JBGUUF010000193.1:0-9744 GCA_045133435.1 Acutalibacteraceae bacterium | reverse complement strand
GGACAAGCCCACTCACCCATATAATAAATTTTTGCTCTTATGCTATTTTTGGACTTTACACAAAATTTGAAACAGAGCCGCCACCGGGTAGTGAAATGCGTATGCATTCGTTTGCACATCGTTAGGTCTTTGAAGATGTGCAAAACGGGTGCTTATTTTTTTGGAGGTCGATAGTATTATGAAGATATGCAATCCATTTAAATCCCTGTCAAAATTTGAATTGGCACTCTGGCTAAGCTCGATATTTGTGGTAATGCTGTCATTTTTCAGCACAAGTGAATCAAATGATCTCACCCTCGCCGCGTCACTTATCGGTGTCACTGCGCTGATATTTGTATCAAAAGGGCATGTTTTCGGACAGATATTGACTGTAATATTCAGCATGTTTTACGGAATAATTTCCTTTAAATTTCACTATTACGGTGAGATGATAACTTACCTCGGGATGACCACACCTATCGCAATTTTGTCAGTGATCACATGGCTGAAAAATCCTTATAACGGCACACCAGAAGTGAAGGTTCGCAGGCTTTCGGCCAAACAAATATTATGGCTCGCACTGTCAACCGCTGCGGTGACGATAATCTTTTATTTTATATTGAAAGCGTGCGGCACAGCTAATCTTATCATAAGCACAGTTTCGATTGCAACGAGCTTTTCAGCTTCATGCCTGACAATGCTCAGAAGTCCGTCATACGCTCTTGCGTACGCTGCAAACGATGTCGTGTTGATAATTCTGTGGATTTTGGCGGCGGTGGAAAATATCGCATATCTGCCGATGATCATTTGTTTTATAATGTTTCTGCTGAACGACACATACGGATTTTTTAACTGGAGAAAAATACAGAAAAGGCAAAGTTCCTAAACGCACAACAAGCCATAGCAAGAGTCAAAACCTGCTATGGCTTGAGTTTATTTTTTGGAAAATTTATAAACCGTAGTGCTATTAAAAATTTCTCCGGGGCGAAGAATAGTTTTGGGGAAATTTGGGTGGTTCGGACTGTCGGGAAAATGCTGTGTCTCGAGTGCAAATACCGGTCCTGTTGTTCCGAGAGAGAAAAACTGCACACCCGGCTGGTCGGTAAAGCACTCCATCAGAAGCCTTGATTTACGGCTGAATGCTGACGCGCAAGGTTTGTCAAGCGAGGGAGAATTCAGCACGAAATTGTGGTCGTAGCCGTCGCTCCCTTTTATCTGCGAAGCATCGCTCGAGATGATCTTAGGCGAGCGGAAATCAAACGGCGTTCCGCTTACATCGACAAATCTTCCTGTAGGAATGTCTTTGTGCAACTCTGTAATGCTGTCAGCGTCAATAGTTAATTCAATATCGCCGTTGTTTCCGTCCGAATCAGGTCTGCCAAACTTGGTAGGACGGAAACCGTTGAGATTGAAATAGCTGTGATTTGTAAGATTTATCACGGTAGGCTTGTCAGTCTGAGCGGTGTATACAATTTTCAGACAGTCGTCCGACGTAATCGAAAATCTCACTGATATATTCATGTTGCCGGGATAGCCTTCATCGCCGTCAGGGGAGAGAACAGTAAATTCAACACCCGCCTCGTTTGGAGTTTCAAATGGAGTTCCGCTCCAGACTTTTGTATTAAAACCGCGCTTGCCGCCGTGCATGTGATTCCCGTGATGATTGCAGGTAAGCTTGTATTTAACGCCGTCGATCTCAAATTCTCCGCCCGCAATGCGTCCCGCATATCTGCCGACGGTAGCGCCCATACAGCCGCCGCTGAACTTTGCGTATTTGTCCACATCGGGCATGGAAAATATAATATCTGTTCCGTCATAGGTCATGCGCTGTATGGTCGCACCGAAATTTATAAATGAAGCGACCAGTCGGCTGCCTGTAATATTGTATTTATAAACTATCTCACCACTTGGAGCCTTGCCCCATTCTTCAATTGTAATTTTATTAAACTCATTCATACCCGCATCTCCATAAACCTTTCTAAATTCGTAGATGTTTATATTATACAATTTAATATAATCAAGGTCAAGGATTCAAGCTGAATTTATCTTTATCTAAACTGTTAATAATGAAAATAGCCGTGTTTTTAGGGATAAATATCGCGAAAATTTTAATTTTACAAAAAAATAATAATTTTATATGAAAAAACAGTTGAAATTTTGAAAAAAGTATATTATAATATTGTAGCAATTCGATTGGAGAGCGTTTATCTCATTTCTTGAATATGCTTAATAAAGACAGAATATATTCGTGCATATCGACATGCGGATGCCGGATCCTGTGCGACAGGGCGCTGTGAACCATGTCAGGCGGGGAACCGAGCAGCATTAAGCGGTTAGCCTTGTGCGCCGCAGTCAATCTGGTGTCCGTATGACGATGTGCATGAAGTTCTGTCTTATTTTATTGCCCGCAATCATGTGTTGACGGAAATTTGTTTGTTGGGAGGGTGTGTATATGTATCAGGTTCTTTACCGCAAATGGCGACCTAAAACTTTCGCCGATGTGGTCGGGCAGCCTCATATCACCGAAACCCTCAAAAACGAAATTCAGTCCGGGCGCATAGCACACGCCTATCTCTTTACAGGCTCGCGCGGTACGGGCAAAACCTCTTGCGCCAAGATATTTTCCAAGGCAGTCAACTGTCTCGCTCCTATCGACGGCAATCCTTGCGGCGAATGCGAGATATGCCGTGGCATTGACGACGAGAGCATAATGGACGTTGTGGAGATGGATGCCGCATCAAACCGCAAGATCGAAGATATCCGCGATTTGATGGAGGAGATACGTTACACTCCCGCACAGGCTAAGTACCGCGTATTCATCGTGGACGAGGTCCACATGCTCACGCAGGAGGCGTTCAACGCCTTGCTGAAAACGCTGGAAGAACCGCCGTCCTATGTGCTGTTCGTTCTGGCGACTACCGAGCCGCACAAACTACCCGCAACTATCCTTTCGAGATGTCAGCGATTTGATTTCCACCGCATTCAGCCGCGCGCTATTGCAGATCGACTGAAATACATCGCCGAGCACGAGGACGGGGATATTGACGACGAAGCCGCGCTTATGATAGCACGTCTTGCCGACGGTGGTATGCGCGACGCAATATCGCTCCTTGATCAGGCTATGGGACGCAGTAAACAGGTCAATGCCTTGACCGTCTGCGAAACCGTAGGCATGGCGGGGACGGGATATATCAATGAGATCGCTGAACACATTGCTAACAAGGATTCGGCGGCGTTGATGCGGTTGATAAGCGAGCTTTACAGCAACTCGAAGGATATGCTCAGACTGTGCGATGAATTGATCGGATATTTTCGCAACATAATGATATTATGTACAGTAAAAAACTCCGACGGCTTGATAGTTGCGTCAGACGCGGAACTGAGCGAGTTGAAACAACATGCGGCAAGATTCACGGCGGCGCAGTCAATTGCCATTTTAAACATGCTTCAAACGTCATATGAAAAGATGTCACGCGGCGTAAACAAGCGCGTTGAAATGGAGACTGTTCTTATCAGGACATGCGGCGTTTCTGAGAATCCAAATACTGACGATTCGGGGCATAGATCCCCACAGCCTGCCAATGCAAAACCTGTTGACAACAGCGGTGTGATCAACGCATTGCTCTCGCGTGTGGAGGCTTTGGAAAGGGCAATGCGTTCTGGCATGACCGCCACAGCTTCGACAAGAGCGGGAACTATCCCGATTTTAGGCAATACATCCGAACCGGGTACAAGTGCCAAGGCTGACACCTCAAAAGCAGCGGTAAGCGTCAGTGAACTGAGCAACGACGCAAAGCCGTTCACGCAGTGGAATCAGGCATTGGAACTGCTTCAGACCGTAAACAAGGCGGCATACAGTGTACTCGCTGATTCTCGCGCATATATCAACGGCAAATATCTGCTGATAGACACCAATGGCTTCGGGCGTGATATGCTGCGTAATTCGCAGGTCAAGGAGTCTATCAGAGGAATTATAAGGCAAATTGCAGGAATCGACTGCCGATTAGGACCATACAGTCCGTCGGAAGCCGTTCAATATAATAAAAATGAAAATACGGTTTCGCCTGTCGATGCTATCAAGCAGAGGGCGGCGGAGGCTGGTATTGAAGTAGAAGAAAATTAGGAGGGCTTTATTTATGAAGTCAAGATTACCCAAGGGTTACGGTTCAGGCTCTGCAACCAATATGAACCAAATCGCAAAGCAGGCACAGAAGATTCAGGAGGAAATGGAAAGAGTTTCCGCTGAACTCGAAGAAAAGGAATACACAGCTACAACAGGCGGCAACGCTGTTTCGGTTACAATGCTCGGCAGTCTCCAGATCACAAATCTCACCATCAGCCCCGAGGTCATCGACCCCGAGGATTCCGAGCTTCTGGCAGATATGATAACAGGTGCGGTCAACGAGGTTATCCGCAACATCAATGCTGACAAGGAAGAAAAAATGAACGCTGTAACAGGCGGTCTTTCACTTCCGGGAATGGGATTCTAAGTGGCATACCGTGTTGCACCGCTTACCAAGCTGATAGAACAGTTTGAGAAGCTTCCTGGAATCGGCAAAAAAACCGCCCAAAGACTTGCGCTGCATGTACTTGATATGCCGCAGTTTGAGGCTGAAAATTTTGCCAATGCCATTCTTGACGCTAAGAAAAAAATTCATAAGTGTGCCGTGTGCTGCAATCTTACGGACGACGAGCTTTGCCCCGTCTGTGCCAATCCCGCCAGAGATAAATCTGTGATATGCGTGGTTGCCGAACCGAAGGATGTTATCGCACTTGAACGCACACACGAATTCAACGCGACCTATCATGTGCTCCACGGCTGCATTTCGCCTATGGACGGCATAGGTCCCGAACAGCTCTGCGTCAAGGAATTACTTGCACGGATCAACGCCGGCGGAGTGAGTGAGGTCATCATGGCAACCAATCCCACAGTTGAGGGAGAGGCAACCGCTATGTATCTTTCAAAATTGATCAAGCCGTTGGGCATCAAGGTGACAAGGCTTGCTTACGGCATTCCCGTCGGGGGAGATTTGGAATACGCCGATGAAGTAACTCTTAAACGCGCTTTGGATGGGCGCAGTGAATTATGAGGTGACAGAATTTGGCTAAGGATAAAAATTCCAACAGAAATATTGCTCAGAACAAAAAGGCTTTTCACGAGTATTTCGTGGAGGAATCCTATGAAGCAGGAATTGAGCTGACTGGTACAGAGGTCAAGTCTCTGCGTCAGGGAAAAGCAAATATCAAAGAGGCTTGGTGCGCTATCGAAAACGGTGAGCTTTTCATCAAAGGCATGCACATCAGTCCCTATGAGCAGGGCAATATTTTCAACGTCAATCCGCTCAGAGTCAGAAAGCTGCTCTTGCATAAAAAGGAAATTTCACATCTTTACAGTGAGGTCAAACAGGCAGGTTACGCAATAGTGCCGTTGTCTATATATTTTAAGGGTTCACTGGTGAAGGTGCAGATAGGACTCTGCAAGGGTAAAAAGCTTTATGACAAGCGCGCCGATATGGCTAAGCGCGATGCACAGCGCGACATAGACCGCGCTATTAAGCAGAAAAATCAATAAATAATACGGCATTCGCATGATGAATAATTGCGAGTGCCGTTTGCGTTACAAAATTTTGTTTGGCAAAAAATACTATCATTCCACGTTTTAACTCGGAATGATTCAACTGATCAAGGTTGTTTAAGGGGTGAGTATATTGAGTAATTCGCTTTTTAATACCATAAATTCAAAATTTTCCGAATTCTCAAAAGGACAAAAGCGCATTGCAAAGTATATTTGTGAGGATTATGATAAGGCCGCATTTTTGACGGCCTCCAAGCTGGGCAGTACGGTGGGGGTAAGTGAATCCACCGTTGTCCGATTTGCCATGGAACTCGGATTTGAGGGGTATCCCGCATTGCAAAAGGCCATGCAGGAGATGATACGCAACCGCCTTACTTCTGTGCAGCGTATCGACGTGGCATGCAGTCGAATAGGGGACGCCGACATACTCGAAAGCGTGTTCAACTCTGACATAGAAAAAATCCGCAGAACGCTCGAAGAGACCTCCAAGGAGAATTTCGACAAAGCGGTAGAGCTTATATGCTCGGCTGAAAAAATTTACATTCTCGGCGCGAGAAGTGCCGAAGCACTGGCTGTGTTTTTGGGATATTACCTCAAACTGCTGTTTAAAAATGTGGTTATCATCGACCCGTCAAACGAAAGCGACACGCTCGCTCAAATGATGCATGTTGATAATCAGGCGTGCGTTATCGGCATCAGCTTCCCGAGATACTGCAACAGTGCAATAACCGCTCTCAGATATGCCAATACTAAGGGCGCGAACATTATTGCGATCACCGACAGCATGTCATCGCCTATAGTCAAATATTCCGAGTGTCCGCTTATCGCAAAGAGCGATATGCTTTCGATAGTTGATTCACTGGTGGCTCCCATGAGTCTGGTGAACGCGCTCATCGTCGCGGCAATCAAACGCAATCAGGACGAAGTTTCCGAAACCTTCCGCAAGATGGAAGAGATCTGGGACGAATACGAGATCTATCAGAAGCCGGAGGAAAACGCGGAATAATGTATTACGAATTGGTTGTAATAGGCGGGGGTCCTGCCGGAATGATGGCTGCGGGAACAGCCGCCGAACGTGGAATGAACGTCGCGCTGGTCGAAAAAAATCCGCGAATGGGCAAGAAACTGCTCATCACGGGCAAGGGAAGATGCAACGTAACAAACGACTGCACACGCGACAATTTCTTTGCAAACGTGGCGGTCAATCCGAAATTCCTGTTCAGCTCGTTTTCTAAATTCACCCCACAGGATGTCATGGATTTTTTCGAGCAAAACGGCGTTGAATTGAAGGTCGAGCGCGGCAACAGAGTTTTCCCTGTGTCGGACAAGTCTGCGGATATAAACAATGCGCTTATCCGATATTGCCGCACAAACGGTGTGCATTTCATCACCGACACCGTGAACGGCATTGATTACGATAACGGCTGCGTCACCGGCGTAAAGCTGAATTCGGGCGAAACGCTTGAATGTACAGCATGCATACTTGCAACAGGTGGAATGTCCTATCCGCTCACAGGCTCTACGGGTGACGGTTACAAATTTGCGCGGGCGGCAGGGCATAATATTATCAAAGCCAAGCCGTCGCTTGTTCCGCTGGTAATTCAGGAAAAGGATTGCAGAGATGCGCAGGGTCTCTCGCTGAAAAACATCGCCATTACCGTCAAAGAATCCGACAGCGGTAAGGTGATCTACACGGATTTCGGAGAGATGCTTTTCACTCATTTCGGCATGTCCGGTCCTGTGATCCTCAGCGCAAGCTCGCACATACGAAACCTTAACAAAAAATATAAAATCTCCATAGATTTGAAGCCTGCGTTAAGCATTGAGCAGCTTGATGCGAGAATTCAGCGCGATTTCGGCGAAAATATTAACAAAGATTTCGGAAATTCTCTCTCAAAACTCTTGCCACAAAAGTTAATTTCGGTTATAATTAAAAGGACAGGCATTCCGTATAACACGAAAGTCAATTCAATAACACGCGAACAGCGCATGACGCTTGTTGAACTGCTGAAAAATTTCGAGTTTAACATAGTCGGATTCCGCCCGATAGACGAGGCGATCATCACCTCGGGCGGGGTGGACGTATCACAGATAAAGCCTGGAACGATGGAGTCCAAGCTGGTCGAAGGTCTGTTTTTTGCGGGCGAAATTATTGACGTTGACGCGCATACGGGCGGCTATAACTTGCAGATAGCATTTTCCACAGGGCGATGCGCCGGAATTGCTGCTGCTGAAAGGCTGGGTTATTATCAATGATAAACGTTGCAATAGACGGACCTTCGGGCGCAGGCAAAAGCTCTATTTCGCGCGAGGCCGCAAGACGACTGGGGTATGTTTATGTTGACACAGGCGCGATGTATCGTGCGGCTGCTCTTTATGTGATGCAGCACAGGATCGACCCTGAGGACGCTGAGGCAATCGGAAGAATTCTGCCGATGCTCGACATTGAGTTGAAAAATGAAAACGGCGAGCAGAAGGTTTATCTCTGCGGAGAAAATGTATCGCGCGTTATCCGCACCAGAGAGGTAACACGTTGCGCTCCGATAGTTTCGGCAAATCCCAAAGTGCGCCAGTGTCTTTCTGACATGCAACAGGAAATGGCACAGAAAAATAACATTATAATGGACGGACGCGATATAGGCACAGTGGTTCTTCCGCATGCCGATGTCAAAATTTTTCTCACAGCGTCGCCCGAGGTCCGCGCCCGCCGCAGACATAAGGAAATGCTGGAGAAGGGGATGGATGCCACCTACGAAGAGGTGCTGACCGACATCAGAGAACGCGATTATTATGATGAAAACAAGCCTATCTCTCCGCTGAAGCCTGCGAGAGATTCCATTCTACTCGACACCTCAGAGATAGATTTTGAGCAGTCGGTACAGTTGGTCGTGGATACTATCAAAAATAATATCGCGAAATAATCTGCGGGATGTGATGATTTGAAAAATATTTATCTTGCAAAATCGGCGGGCTTCTGTTTTGGAGTAAACAGAGCTATCGAGCTTGTGTATTCGCTGGTGAACAGCGGGGAAAAGGTATGCACGCTCGGTCCGATAATTCATAACGCACAGGTCGTCAATCAGCTTGCGGACAAGGGTGTAGTAATTGCGGAAACTCCCGATGAGGTGCCGCAGGATTCCATGCTCGTAATTCGTTCTCACGGAGTTCCGCTGTCTGTTTACGATGAACTTAACAAAAAAAACATAAAAATTCAGGATGCAACCTGCCCTTTTGTCGCAAAAATTCATAGTATAGTAACCAAAGCGGCAGAAAAAGGTGATATAATATTAATTGCAGGTGACGCAGAGCACCCCGAAGTGCTTGGTATCAAGGGTCACTGCAACGGTGTTGTTTACACTTTCAGAGATGATACCGATTTGGTGAATTTGCTCAAAAATCACCCGGAATTAAAAGAAAATTCGGTATCTGTAGTTGCACAGACAACTTTTAATACAGAATTATGGAAAAAATGTTTGAAAATTCTAAAAAAAGACTGTACAAATGCAACATTATTTGATACAATATGTAATGCGACACAAAGCCGACAGCAGGAAGCCGCAGAGTTGTCGGAAAAATGCGATCTTATGATCATCATAGGCGGGACAAACAGTTCCAATACCGCGAAGCTCTTTCACATATGTCAGAGCAAATGCAAAAGCGTGCTGATTCAGACTGCCGCAGATTTGCCTGTTGATGATGTGCGTGCGGCACATAACATCGGTGTTACGGCTGGTGCATCCACACCGGCTGACATAATTAAGGAGGTCCTATATACAATGAGCGAAATTCAAAGCACCGAAAACTTCGAAGCTATGCTTGAGGAGTCTTTCAAGAATTCAAATACAAACGGAAAGGTAGTTACAGGTACTGTCGTTGGCGTTACACCAACTGAGGTTTATGTAGATGTCGGAAGAAAACAGTCCGGTATCGTTGAACTCAAAGAACTCACAGACGATCCCAACGCAACAACAGCTGACCTCGTAAAAGTCGGCGATGAGCTTGAGCTTATGATCCTCAAGGTTAACGATCAGGACGGTTACATCTATCTCTCCAAGAAGATTCTTGAATCCAGAAAGACTTGGGACAAGATGGTAGCAGCTTCTCCGAAGGTAACAACCAGAAGAAGAAAGCGCGACGACGATGAAGACGTAGCTGAGACAACAGAAGAGACAGTTACAGAGGAAAAGGAA
>JBGUUF010000192.1:0-4021 GCA_045133435.1 Acutalibacteraceae bacterium | reverse complement strand
GTGCCGCCGACATGCACGGCAGAGGTGCCGAAATAATCGGCAATGACCCTCGCGGCGGCGGCTCGGGTAAGCCCGGTCATCTCGATTTCTATTCCGAAGTTTTGATTTCTCAAATTTCGGCACTCTCGCAGACTTCATCGGCGGTGTCGGAAGGCAAAGCATCTCTTTCGGCTTTTGATTTTTTAGACTTGGACTGCTTAGTCTGCGATCCGCGCAGGTCAATGAAATCCCGCACATTCGAGGGAACATTTTTTGTATAGAGATTTTCAAGAGCCTGCGTCAGCTCGGTCTCGACCGACAGATTTTTTTGCTCCATGTAGAGCCTGAGTGCTGACAGCTTTTCTTCGTCGTAACTGATTGTCACTGTTGCATTCTTCATGATAAAACATTCCTTTCATTCGTCAAAGTAATAGATGTATGGAATCTTTAGCCAGTGCGTCCAGCGTTTGGCTGAGAATTTCGTTTTCACCACGCCGTACTTCGTGCCCATAGCCTCTATGACCTCGCCGTTTCCGATGTAGATACCGATGTGACCCTTGCGCCACACAGCAAGACCGGGAATCTCGGGCATTGTGCTGCTCAGACCCTTTTCCTTGGCATTTTTGTACATCTGATCGGCACTCACATCGAGCATTCCGTTTGTGCCATACTCAACCTGATGTGTTTCTGGATTCAGCCAGCCGTAGCCCTTGATGAGACCCACGCAGTCGGCGGTGCGGCCGCCAAGCCAGTTGCGCTCGATGAATTCCGACATGCTTCCCACCTCGTCGGGATACTGCTTGATTTTGCGATTCAGCAGCGACCTGTTCAGAACGCCGCCGTAGGTACCCCAGACGTAGCCCCAGCCGGATTTTTCCGCATTGACTGCCCACTTGACAAGGTCGAGATTGTTCTTCGTTGTCGGGTCAATGTAGTCTGACGTGTCGATGTACACCGCACGGATTCTGTTCATCACACTGCTGAAATCTTTCGTACTGATGTTAGTTCCAAATGCTTGGTTAACAGAATTTACAAGCTGTGCGTCGGTCTGATTATCAGAAAAACATCCCACAAGCTTTTCAATGAATCCGCTGTCGGATGTGCGGTCGGAGAGCGCAAGCACATACAGCATCTGCGCCTCCTGAGCGCGCGACGCATATCCCGCGTCGGTCATCCTGCTTTCAATGGAATTCATGGTGCTTTGTATCTGGGCAAGCTGCGCCTTTTGTTCCTCCGACAGCGTTTCTTCGATGATGCTCTCAAGCTCATCCGTGCCTATTTCAATGTCGCTGTTTAAGACCGCGACCACCGCTATGATTGGCGTGAGCACCGCAATCAGAAGTACAAGGATTACCGAAACAACTTTTTTGAAAATCTTCGGTTCGGAGAGCAAGCCTGCCGAGATTTTTTTGAGGGCGGCGGCGACTGCTGCGCTCATCGTCCGCCCGCCTTTCCGAAGCATTCCGCCTTAAATTCGGGAGCCTTGACCTCCAGCAGATACCTCTCGCTGCCGCATACAAAGAGGCACAGACCTCGGCAGGGAATCTTGATCAGTGAGTATTCGCTGTATTCGGTCTGCGTTACCTCGGTGAAATCGCGCGGCTGTATCGGACCGGGGTTGAAGAAGCAGCGATATACAGGTATCGAAAACAGCGGCTTGGTGAACTCCCTGATTGACGGGAGCATGAAATCCTCGACATTCTGTGACGCCAGAATCATGGACGAATCCCGCTTGCGGACGCGCTTCATGCAGTTGCGGATGTACTCGATTGCCGTGAGGTTCGTCAGGAAGAGATACAATTCATCAATCGACGCCGCAGTATTGCCCTTGCCCAGAAGCTGGTTCGACATGTACGACAAAATATTGAACAGCATTGCGTCTTTCAAGCGTTTGTTGGTGTCCAGAAGCCCCTTAACGCCGAAGCAGAGGAACTTGTCGTCCACAATGTTCGTGTGTCCGTTGAAATATTTTGACTCCGCGCCAACGCACATCGAGTAAATTCCGAGGCACACCTCCTGCAGCATTTCCTCGGTGTAGAGGTGCTTGCAGGCGTGGTTGTAGTGCATGAATTCGTCCTCGCACAGCTTGTAGAAATCGCTCATGGTCGGGTAATCGGTGGGCTTCATTTTGCTGTAATCCGTGAAGTCGCTTATGCCAAATTTTGCGTACAGCTTCGAGAGCAGAAGCTCGATCGTGTCAAGCTGTGCATCCGAAAAGTCCTTGTATGACCTGAAAAAATCCTTGAGAAATGCGATATGCTGTGACAGACGAGTGACCTTTCTGAAGGCTTCAGGCGAATCATCTTCGAGGATGTCGCTGCCGTCTGCCCACGCTTTCGGTTCAAGAGGATTTATCGTATATCTGCCCGACATAAAATCCACATAACAACCGCCCAGCGCGTTGGTAATATTCTCGTACTCTGCCTCGGGGTCGAGGCATATAACTGATTTGCCAGACTCGCGGATGTTGGTCAGAAGCAGCTTGAGCAGGTAACTCTTGCCCTGTCCCGAATTGCCGAGAATGAGGATGTTGCTGTTGGTTTTGTCATCGGTGCGGCGGTCGAAATCCACAAGCACGTTACTGCCGAACTTGTCGCGCCCGATGTACATACCCTGCGGGTCGGTCTTGCCCGAGTAGTTAAAAGGGAAAAGGTTCGCCGCCGAGCTCGCAGGGAGCACTCTCTCAAATTGCGCCCCGAACTGATTTGAGCCTACGGGCGAGACTGACAGAAAGCCTTCCTTTTGCCGCAGTGTCAGACGGTCAACCGAGATTTTTGAGCGGGTCAGCTCCATTAAAATCTCGCTCTGAAGCTCTTTGAGTGCATCAAAATTCCTCGCCTTGAGTTCCAGGAACACCGCGCAGTGCAGGAGCGGTTCCTTGTTCTTACGAAGGCTTGCCAGCATCTCCACCACGTCCTGCAAATTGCCCTCTGCCTGAATGGTGTCATTGACATCGTCACCGCCCGACATGAGCTTGTTTTTGCGGGTCGCGTTCTGAATGATTTTACGCTGCTCCATGCTCTCGACCAAACGGTGATATATTCGAAGTGTCACACCACTGCGATCTGCGAGCTGCGACAGAATGGCCTGTTCCTCGGTAGTTGGGGGATATTCGCGAATCGCCCACGCACACCGATAGCTGTCGCCGACTATGTAGTGGTCGGTCAAAAATTTAATGGTGCCGGGCAGTATACAGTCGAAGAAATTCTTTGTATTGATTTCCTCGACCTGCTCGGGTGTCAGCACCTTTGGTTTTCGTTTAAACAGTTGCATTTTATTAAACCTCCCCGGTTGCAATTACTAAAAAGCGGCCGTCTTTTGAGCTGCCGTAACAGGTGGACAGCGTGAGCAGACGGTCGCCGTATTCGGGAGTAATTCCCATGTTGTAAATTGATTTTGATTTGATATTTTTCACCGCACGGTCGAATTCTTCTCGGCTTTTTGCATTGATGAAGTCATACCAGTCGCAAGATGTTGTGGTTTTGACCACAGCAAATACATCATATATACCACATCCGTCCTCCGTTTCAAATTCAATATACGGATGATTTTTCAAAAAGTCCTTGTCGGAATATTTTCTGATTGCTCTGAACATCGTGCCGTTTTTCATACAGTGACCGTACAAAATGAGATTCGTGCTGTCCAAGTCACACCGAGCGTCAATAAAGGGTACGCCTGCATAGCTGTACTCGCCGTAGAAATTCCGCCGCAGATATTTCTGAGGCTCGGCCGGTGTGTGCATTACAGGGTAATTTACGGCGGTGTCGGGAATTGAAATCCACCCAACGCAATCGCCGTTCTTTTGGGTCAGCGCGGAGATGTTCCGACTGCTTTTGCTTGAAGATTCGTCCGAGCCTGACACGGTGGTTTCGGTGATTTTTTCAAGTACAGCAAAAGCGTCTTCGGACTTTTTCATGTCGCTGAAATCCCGCCATAACATGATCGAAGAGAACACCAGCACAGCGGTCAAGATGAGAACTTCAAGCAAACGCTTGGTGTTTCGCAATTTAACAATTTTCTTGGCTTTCATTCTGCACCTCCA
>JBGUUF010000191.1:0-3029 GCA_045133435.1 Acutalibacteraceae bacterium | reverse complement strand
AAATATTGCTTGTCTATATGTGGCAAGTGCATTGATAGAGTAAGTTTTAATTGAGAAAAACTGCATACAATTGCAACTTAATGTGATAATAAAAGGAATGATTTTGATGAATTGAATACAATAAATTAACTAATTTACATTTTTTTGTAATAATTTTAGAAAATTATAAAAAGCAGAATTTAATCACGGATATATTTGATTTTGCAAACTTAGTGTGTTACAATTATTACAGCTTTGTAACCGAGTTGTAATCGGTTCAACATATTACCAAAACACGGAGGATTTATCCAATGTATTTTCATACGAAAAGCGGAAAGAAGTTTGTGTCGGTAATGGCGGCTATAGCAGCTTTCCTTGTAATCGGAGGCACAAGCAGTTCGTTTGCGGTCAGCGCGGCTACCATTAATCCCGGTACGTCCGGTACGGCGGTCGTTGAGCTTCAGACCGAGCTTAAAAAGCAGGGTTATTTCAAAGCCAATTGCACAGGTTATTACGGAAGTATCACGAAGGAAGCAGTTTCTGCCTTTCAGAAGGATAACGGTCTGGCGGTAACAGGCAGCGTCAATGATGCCACCTATAATGCGATTTTCGGAACAAGTTCCTTTTCGAGCAAGGGCACAGTTACCGCGTCTTATCTTAATGCAAGAAGCGGTCCGGGCACTAATTACTCAGTTGTCGGCGGTTTCAGCAAGGGCGCGACCCTCACCATCACAGATAAGCAGGGCACATGGTATAAGGTCAATATATCTAGTTCCAAGAGCGGATGGGTGTCATCTGATTATGTCAAGCTTACCACCTCGAACAGCTCGAATACTTCCAGTGGCAGCACAAGCAGCAGCAACGGAAGCAGTACAGGAACTAGCAACAGCACATCTAGCTCAAAGAAGATAGTTATCACAGCAGATGCCTTGAATGCACGCGCAAGTGCATCTACATCAGGCGCGATTCTCGGTTCGGTGCATAAGAACGAGGTCTATACATACATCTCCGTTAAAAACGGCTGGTATCAGATCAAGATCCCCAGCGGCAAGACTGCGTATATCTGCGGTGACTATGTAAAGGCATTTACAAGCTATCCCATCAACGGCGGCGGTTCTTATATCTGGCCTACTCAGACCTCCAAGAGGATCACCTCTTACTTCGGTGAGACTGAGGACAGAAACCACACTCACAAGGGCGTTGATATTGCAGCGGCGGGTGGTTCCCAGATAATCGCAGTTGCTTCGGGTAAGGTTGTCACCAATACCTATGAGGGCGGCGGATTCGGTTATTATGTTGTTATCGAACAGGATGATGGAATCAAAGCTTATTACGGTCATATGAAACAGGCGAGTTACCTTTCTGTAGGCACTCGTGTTTCGGCTGGACAAACCATCGGTATGGTGGGTAGCACGGGTCTGTCAACAGGCAATCATCTGCACATTGAGTTCCGTCAGGGCAGCACCAGCATCAATCCTCTCAAATATTTCCCGAATATTAAATAATTCAAGCATAAATAAAGAGATTTAGCCGATTTGGTTAAATCTCTTCTTTTTTTGTCCGACCTCGCATAAATTTTAGGTGTGTATAAATTTTTTATGCGGAGGATACTATGGAAAATTGTACGGAACGCAAAAATATGAGCAGGTTTCTAGCGGAGGACAAGGATAAAATCACGCTTTCATTCAGTCTCGCTCTGGGGATAATTCTCGGCAGCGTCACATGCGCGGCATACGGCAGTGATTCGGTCAGCAGCGGCACGGTGTATGAATATTGCACAAATCCCACGGGAACTGCAATGCATCTCGCCGCAGTCACCGTGGGATTTATACTTATTCTGTCGATATTTGGGGCATTTCACATTACTCGACTGTTGATATACCCCGCCGTGTGCTTTCGCGGACTCGGATTGGGGGCGCTCGCCTGCGGGATCTTGCAGGTAAGTCAGGCGATGGGTCTGTGCTTTGTCGCGCTGACCGTGTTGCCCTATGCCGTGATAAACTCAGCGCTGGTGGTGTATGCGGGTGAATTTGCCCTCGGGATACGGCGGTCGTTCGGAAAAAACAACACCGCTCTCACCAAGGCACTGATTTTGCATACGCTCAAAATATTCGCAATCTATATTATAATTGCGGCGGCTTCTTGTGCGCTGTTTGTCGGCTCATGCTGTGCCTTCGGGAAATATCTGCTGTGATATGCTTATTCCTCTTCGGTTTCGAGTGCGGTGGCAAAATAGAGAATATCGCCCAGAATGCGCTGTCCGCCGTATGCCACGCTGTTTTTTACCCTGTTGCCGAGTATCAGAGTGGCCGACTGACCGCCGTCCAGATTGTATGCACTCTCGCAGCCTTTTTTCGCAAGTATCTGCGCGAGCTGCGCCTGCGTTACGCCCTCTGAATGCTCCTGGCGACCGTCAACCGTGCAGAGCAGATAATGCAGTTTGCCGAGCTGAGCGATAGCGGCGCGCGGTTCGAGTGTGTTGGGATAGCCGTGGATGTTTGTGATCTTCTGCGCCTTTCCGTTCAGCACGAGGGCAGGTCCGAAGGTCACAGAGTTGACGATGTCGTATTTTTCGAGGATGTCGCCTTTGACGACCTCGGTGTCTTTAACGATATGGAAATCGCCGTCCGAATCTATCAGCAGAACGTCCCAGCCCACCGCCTTCATGCGGTAGGATTTGCCTTGATAAATAAGAATGCCATTATTTCTCACGTTATAATAACAGCCGTCAATAGCCGCCACGGCGTTTACGTCTTTTGCTATGCGCTGAGTCCACTTTTTAGCATTGGTGGAGTAGGTGTTTTTGGCGAGTGCCATGCGTATCTGCGAAGGATGGGCTATCTTCACCTCAATAAAATGAAACAGCGCATCGTAATGCGTCTCGCTGTAGTAATGTACCGAGATAGTCTCGTCCTCGTAATTTTTGTAGTATTTGTCGTAATTTTCCTGTGCAGGTGCAGGCGCGACATACTGATCAGTCGGAATCACATAGACCTTAGGCAGAGCCTTGATCTGTTCCTCCGACTTCTCGGCAATCAGCTCGGCGGCAT
>JBGUUF010000190.1:0-5228 GCA_045133435.1 Acutalibacteraceae bacterium | reverse complement strand
TTACGTCTTCTTCTTTCAACTCGTCAGTTACCTCCAGCTTGCCCGGCAATATCACCTTCAGACCGGATTCAATAGCATATAGGTCCACCATTAAGCCGCATACGTCGCATTCTTCAGGTTTTGCCTTACTTTGGGAGGGGTTGTACAACTGCACCTTAATTGATATGTCGCCCTTTACGAACGGGATAGTTTTATAATCGTTTGCCGAGATTTTTTTGTCGGAGTATTCAGGAGCAACTGACCAGCCGTTATCAATCAGCTCGGTGCAATCACAGGGCAGAGTATAAATATTGCCGTCCAGCGAGATCTGAGCGCTGAAAATATCGTTTGAAATACCGCGGTTGGTGTTGAATGTAATTTCAATATTGTCGCAACCTGTAAGCATTGACATACTCGCAGTACCCAGCAATACACATGCAAGCAACATGCAGATCGTCTTTTTCAATGTCTTGAGTTTTTTCATTTTTTTCATAATACCAGTCTCCTGTCTGTAAATTATTTTTTATCAAAACAGCGAACGGGTATCCGCTGTTTTAATTTTTCAAGCTTTTACTACTCTCAGTCCCAACAGCTTGTCAGAGATACGGGTGTCGCTCTCGGAAATCATCGCGGCAATCAGTTCAAGCGGCCATATGCAGACGGTGATATTGCGCAAGAGCAGTTTATATATTGGCGGCTTGTTTCCGTCCTGCGTTGTGATTTTTATTTTGCCTATGCGCTTGCCAAGGCTCTGTCCGAACACATCTTTGAGCAGTGTGCCGATTATGCACCACGCCGAAAAGCCGATGACAAATGTTTTGTCAATTTCTCGGTCGTAAAAAATCATCATGAATACCAATGTGCCTAAAATACACAGGCAGAAATAGTCTACTAAAAATCCAAGCACTCTCTTTTTGATCATGTCAGACATGCTTTATCCTCCCATTTTTAATCTTCTTGAGATTTGGAATTTTAATGACTTTGATTCCAAGCATCATATCGGTAAGCCGCTTATTTTCATCCGACAAGACTGCAACTATAAGCTCAAATGTCCAAAAAAACGTAGTAACATTGCGCAAAACCAGCTTCCACTTCGGCACCGCGTCTCCGCTGTTCGTCACGATTTTAAGACCGACTATCCTCTTGCCGATACTGCGTCCGAACACGTCCTTGACTAAAAGCATTGCAACCGCTGCAATAAATCCCCCGACGGGAAGAATTACCGTCTTTAAATCAATATCTTCGATAAAGGTCATAATCGGCATAGCGATAAATATTGCTGCAATATCTATCACAAAAAAGTCAATGACAAAAGCCTTCGCTCTGCTCGCTATACTCGCACACATTTTAAAGCACCTCCGATTTTAATTTCTTATAAACTCATATTCCTTCAAATCTGCAATACTTTGGGCATCAAGCAGCGTTTTACTATATTTTTTGATCTGTTTTTCTTCATGCCCTTTCTCCTATCTTTTATTTTTGCCGAATGCAAAATGCAGCAGTGCCGCTATCACCATCCCTACCAGAATCAGCACTCCGTAAATCACGCCGAACCACGCCATACCCGATTCATATTCCAAAAATCCCTGCAATGCGGTTATTATATACACAACTACCGCTATCGCTGAACCTTTCCACTTGAAGCACAAATATGACAGCGCACCGACAAGCGGCATTATTATAAGATTTTGGAATATAAATTCCGTGCCTGTAAACAGCACTCCTATCATCGCACCCAGCATCATTATCAGACACACAAACACTATATAGCGTCGGGGGATATACGCGAGAATTTTTTTATCATCAGGCGGTGGAATCTCGGCGGTCTGACGCGGCATATCGGTCGATCCAAGCATTTGCCGACACTCGTCACAATGCTCGGCATGACTGCGGACCAGACGTTCGCTGTCGGGCGAGGCAACGCCGTCACACACCAGCGGGATCAGATCCTGAACTATATCGCATGTGATGATCTCATTGTGAATTTCAGCCATTGTCGTAACCGTCCTTTCTGAGTTCTTTCTGTAAAAACATTCTGACCCTGTGCTCCACCACGCGGGCGGAATTCTCGGATATTCCGAGCCTGTCTCCTATCTCCTTGAACGAATATCCGTCCAGCCGCAGGTTGAATACCTCTCGGCTGCGCTCGTCCTTCTGCTCCAGCAGCTCATTGACCCGCTGCGACAAAAGGGTGTCGCTCTCGATATTCGACTGAGAGCAAAGCTGATTCAGCACGCAGTCCTCAATCGACACGAATTTTTTGCTCTTTTGCAGATGCTGCAAAAAGCTGTGCCGCGCTATGGAAAAGAGCCATGTTTTTACACTTGATTCTCCGCGAAAGGATGAAATTCCGATGAATGCTCTGAAAAAAGTATCGGCGAGCAGTTCTTCTGACAAATCCCGGGAATTTGTTAAGCCGCAGAGATAATTGAAAACATCCTGCTTGTACTCGCTGTAGATTTCTTCAAAATCCATCGTTTATCATCCTCCTTTCGCGAATTATGTGAATTAGTCATTTTAAAACGGTTTTCGTTACAGCCATATTAAAAAAATTTTATTTCCGCGTTTTTTCACACAAATTGAAATAAATAAAACCTGCCGGAGACGCTCGCATGATAATTTGCACTCCGGCAGGTTATTTTTAATTTTTTTAATTTTTTAATTTTCAGCTAATTCCGCATCACATTCTTCGATTGCGGATTTCGGCACACTATCAAATATAACTTCCTTCAAGCGGGTAAATCCGTCTACAGTAGGGTTTAAACCGCCGGATTTATGACTTGTGCCGTCAGCATAAGCCGTGATATACTCAAATGTGCCGTCTTGGCTGTCTGTACTCACATCTTCGTCTAACTCCATGAAATTCACACGAGCCACGATATTTTGAATAGATTTGATGCCACTTTCGTCGATATTAAATTCAACCGAAGCCTGCTTGCCCTCGGGCGTTATCTTTTCATAAATACCTTTGCCGCTGTTATACACAGTTACATTCACGATCGCCTCATCTGATTCTTCGAGCGACGGAATGGACTGATAACAAACCAAAATTTCATCGGTGAAATTCAGATGATTTTCATCACCGCAGCCATACAACATAAAAGAAAGTGCTGTAAAAATCACTAATGCTAGGGATAATTTCTTCATCAAATATCACTGCTCAGCGAAAATTAGTTTGCATAGTCGCTGAAATCGCCGTCTGTGTCGAGGATTTCTGTGCTGCGGAACTTGCGGCGGGTCTTTTCCTTTTCGACATTCTCCGAAAGAATAGCGCGGAAATCATTGACGTGCTTTATGTTCTTGATAGTAAGTACAGGCATAGTCTTATCCTGAGAATGTACCTCGATAGAACCAAGACCGAAAATTCTCTGACCGAGTGAGCGCTTTACACTCATATCCTGCACTCTGTAGAGAAGGATCTCGTCCTCGTTAGTGCTGAGAAAGCCTGTCTTATAGATGAGCTTTTTCTCTGTAATCGTGTATGTTGTGAATGAAAGCGGGAGAGCGAAAAACAAAACTCTCTTGCGCTCCTTGATAAGTTCTGTATCCTGTTCAATTTGTTTCTTTGCCATGGTAAAATACCCCCTGATTGATTTTTTAATTTTTGTTCCGTCTACCGGATTGATTTAATTATAACACAATATATTCAAAATAACAACCAAAAAATGAATATTTTTTAAATATAGTTACTATACGAAATGATTATGCTAAATTTTTTCGCACACGGCAAATCCGCTGTCTACGCCCGTGACCTTTGCGGTGATTATCTGACCGCCCAAGCCCTTGCCGCGAATTTTTGCGGGGGTGTAATTCTCGGTATACCCCTCGAACACTCCGTCCTCAATTTCGCGCTCGGCGAGGATCTGCACCGTCCTGCCCACCTGCGAATTCAGGAATTCCTCGGCGGTGGCGGCGGTCGCTTCGATCATAATATCGCTGCGGCGACTCTTTTCCTGCTCGGTCACCTGATCAGGCATGAGGTCGGCACGAGTGCCCTTCCGGCGGGAGTATGCGAACACATGAGCGCGCGCAAATTTGATTTCCTTTGCAAATGCGACCGATTGCGCGAATTCCTCCTCAGTCTCGCCCGCAAAGCCAACCATGATGTCGGTGGTAATTGAGGGATTGTCGAAGGTCGAGCGTATCTTCTCACACACGCGGCGGAATTCGGCGGTGTCGTAGTGACGGTTCATGCGCTTTAATGTGGCGTCGCACCCACTCTGTATTGCGAGGTGGAACTGCGGGCAGAATTTCGGCTCTGCGGCAAGACCCTCGATCAATTCATCGGGGGTGAGGTCGGGTTCGAGCGAGCCGAGACGCACGCGCTCGATTCCGTCGGCAGATGCCGCCGCCCTCACAGCTTCCAACAAATCCGTGCCGATGTCGCTGCCGTAAGCCGACAGATTTATGCCCACCAACACGACCTCTCGGTAGTGCTGACCTATGCGCTGTGATTCCTCTCGAATTTCATCAAGCGAACGGCTGCGTACACGTCCGCGCGCATAGGGAATTATGCAGTAGGAGCAGAAGCGGTTGCAGCCGTCCTCAATTTTGATGTAGGCGCGGGTGCGCTCGTTCATGCCGCTGACCGACGACTCGCTACCGTACTCCTTGCTGTGTGGAATTATGTCGATAATGCGTTGGTGAGTGCTCATGAATTTTTCTATGTATTCCAATAATCTGCCGCGATTGGAATTGCCGATGACAATATCAGCCTCCTCGATAGCCTCGCACGCTTCGGGGAATGCCTGCGGCATACAGCCCGTGAGAATTATCACCGCGTCGGGATTCTCGCGGCGGGCGCGGCGGACGGTCTGACGCACCTTTTTGTCGCTCGTACCCGTAACGGTGCAGCTATTGACGATGAACACATCCGCCTGCTCGCCGTCCGAGACAGGCTCGAATCCGTGGGCGCAGAGCATGTCCATCATGACCTGCGATTCATATTGATTGACCTTGCAGCCAAGGGTAGCTATTCCTGCTTTCAAAATTTTTTCCTCCACAATAATTAATAATTAATAAATAATTAATAATTAATAATTAATAATTAATACTTATATAAATAACAATTCTTCATAAACTATTTAATTTTTAGTTTTAGTTGATTTTATTATAGCTGTTAACAATCTTATCAATTTAACAAATAATTATAAATTATTAATTGTTAATTATTAATTTTAATCATACAGTTCGTCCAGTAATGCATACAATTTGTCGATTTTCGCCTGCATTTCTGCCGCTTGATTGGT
>JBGUUF010000189.1:0-7906 GCA_045133435.1 Acutalibacteraceae bacterium | reverse complement strand
CAAGAAAATGATCGCCGACGGTGACGCGGGTAGAGTGATGCGCGAGGGCGTTGATACCGTGATCGTAGGCAAGCCGAACGTCGGCAAATCCACGCTGATGAACTGTCTTGCGGGCTGTGAGCGCAGTATTGTCACTCACATAGCGGGCACTACGCGCGATATTGTCGAGGAAAAGGTGGTTCTGGGCGACGTAATTCTGCGATTGGCGGATACGGCTGGAATTCATTCGACCGATGATCCCGTTGAGAGCATTGGCGTAGAGCGCGCGAAGAGCCGTATGGACAACGCGGGACTGGTTATCGCGGTATTTGACAACTCGATGCCCCTCGACGAGGATGACAAAAGGCTTATCGAAGGCTTGAAAAACCGTCCCTGCGTGGCTGTGATCAATAAAAATGATATGGAAAACCGCCTTGAGGTGGACTATATCATGCAGAATCTCGGTCATGCGGTGTATATATCCGCAAAGGATGAGAACGGCATAGATGCGCTCTCTGAGGAAATTTCAAAGCTGCTTGGCGTCGCGGGACTTAATCCTGCGGACGGAATATTGTCGGGCGAACGACAGCTGAACTGCTCACGAGCTTGCCTAAAAATGCTTGAGGAAGCTAAGGATGCACTGGATATGGGAATGACGCTTGACGCGGTGAATGTGTCGCTCGACAGCGCGGTGGCGGCATTGCTCGAATTGACAGGCGAGAGGGCGACCGACGTTGTGACCGACGCTGTATTTCATAATTTCTGCGTCGGCAAATGATGATTATCAAGGAGATTTATTTCAATGGAATTTTATGTTGACAGCTACGATGTCGCGGTCATCGGCGCGGGGCATGCGGGAATTGAAGCAAGTCTCGCGGCGGCGCGGCTGGGCTGCAAAACTGTTGTATTTACGATAAATATGGACGCGGTGGGCAATCTGCCCTGCAATCCCTCGATCGGCGGCACTGCGAAAGGTCATTTGGTGCGCGAAATTGACGCTTTGGGCGGCGAAATGGGTCGCGCGGCGGACGATACCTTCATTCAGAGCCGAATGCTGAACAGGGGAAAGGGGCCTGCTGTGCACAGCTTGCGCGCGCAGATCGACCGCAGGATGTATTCCACCCGCATTAAGCATACGCTGGAATTACAGGAGAATCTCGACCTCAAACAGGCCGAAATCACAGAAATCAGGCGAATCGAGGGCGATTATCGCTGGGAAGCCGTCACAAAAATGGGCGCGGTCTACAAATGCAAGTGCGTTATTATCGCGACCGGAACCTATCTTGCGGGCAGAATTTATGTCGGCGATGTCAGCTATGAGGGCGGTCCCGACGGCATGTTTGCGGCCACATCGCTTGGAAATTGCCTGCGTGAGCTGGGTTTGCCATGCCGTAGATTTAAAACAGGAACTCCCGCCAGAATCCACAGAGAGTCGATTGATTTCAGCGACCTCGAAGTCCAGTGCGGCGATGATTACATAACGCCTTTTTCCTACGACACTATGGAAAATCCCGATTTTCCGCTTGAAAACAAGGTAGTTTGCCACGTCACATGGACAAATGACCGCACCAAGCAGATAATTTTGGACAATATTCACCGTTCGCCCTTGTACAGCGGTAAAATTGACGGCATCGGTCCGAGATATTGCCCTAGCATCGAGGATAAAATCGTGCGTTTTTCCGAAAAGGAGCGTCATCAGCTCTTCATCGAGCCGTGCGGACTGGACACCGAGGAAATGTATTTGCAAGGCGCGTCGTCCTCGCTGCCCGAGGATGTGCAAATCGCGCTCTACAAGACCATTCCGGGATTGGAAAATGTGCAGATAATGCGCACAGCCTACGCCATCGAGTACGATTGCGTTGACCCGCTCGCGCTCAGACCCACGCTGGAATTCAAGGATTATCCCGGATTGTACGGCGCGGGACAGTTCAACGGCAGCTCCGGCTACGAAGAAGCCGCCGCTCAGGGCATTGTGGCGGGTATAAACGCCGCATTGCAAGTCAACGGCAAGTCTCCGATGATTTTGGAGCGTTCCAGCAGCTATATCGGCACGCTGGTCGATGATCTGGTAACTAAGGGCGTCGCCGACCCATACAGAATGATGACTTCGCGCTCGGAATACAGATTGATCCTGCGTCAAGACAATGCGGACGAGCGATTAATGCACATCGGGCGCGAAATCGGATTGGTTTCGGAGGAAAAATACAATAAATTCCTCCATCGCCGCGAGCTGAAAAAACAGGAGTTAAAGCGCGTGCGAGAGGCAGTTATATCGCCGACCGACGAGGTGAACGCGCTGCTTGTTTCACGTGAAACAACGCCGATTTCCACGGGAATTCGCCTTATTGAGCTGATAAAGCGACCTCAGCTCAATTACGATGCACTAGCTCCGATAGACAAAACTCGTCCCGAACTGCCGCGATACATATTCGAGCAAGTCGAGGTCGAGATAAAGTATGACGGCTACATCAAGCGTCAGCAGGCGATGATCGACGAATGTCACAGACTTGAGAAGAAAAAGCTGCCGCCCACAATGGATTATTCCGAAATCACGGGTCTGAGACTTGAGGCAATCGAAAAGCTGAATAAAATCAAACCCGAGAGCGTCGGACAGGCTTCGAGAATATCCGGCGTAAGCCCCGCAGATATATCCGTTCTGCTGATATGGCTGGCGAAGTCAAAATCTGCGGAAAAAACAGAATAGGGCGGTGAAATTTTGATAGATTTTGAGATAATGAAGGCAAAAGCTGCGAATTTTGGGGTGGACTTGAGCGAAAATCAGCTCAAAATGCTGGATATTTATGCCGAAATGCTGGTCGATTGGAACACCCGCATGAATTTGACAGGCATAACCGACAGCGAGGGCGTTATGACGCGGCACTTTGAGGACTCGCTCACCATGCTCAGTGCGGTTGAAATTCCCGAGGGAGCGAGCGTTATCGACATCGGCACAGGCGCGGGATTCCCCGGAATGGTGCTGAAAATTGCCCGTCCCGACATTAATTTGACCTTGCTAGACAGCCTGAACAAGCGAATTGTCTTTCTTGAAGCTGTTGCTGATGCGGTCGGAGTGCAGGTAAATACTCTGCATCTTCGCGCGGAAGAAGGCGGAAAAAGTGCTTTGCATCGCGAAAAATACGACGTTGCATGCGCCCGAGCCGTGGCGAATCTGCGTGAACTTGCGGAATACTGCCTGCCATATGTCAAGGTCGGCGGCAATTTCGTCTCGATGAAGGGTCCCGATGTGCAGGAGGAGGTCAATTCAGCGAAGCCGGGAATCGGCACTCTTGGCGGCAAGGTGCGCGAGGTACGGGAGTTGAAAATCTCGGATGGCAGCGGACGCAGCATTATTGTGATAGACAAGGTTAAAAATACGCCGCCGCAGTTCCCGAGAAATTCGGGGAAAATCTCCAAAAAGCCGTTGTAGCATAATTAAAACTGTTGAACAACGGTGGAAAACTCCCGATGTTTCACGTGAAACATCGGTTGAAAAACAAATAAATCAAGAAAATCGGTGCAAAATCGGTTTCTTTATATAAAAATTTAGTCAGGATGGTGCTAATATGGGAAAAATAATTGCTGTCACCAATCAGAAGGGCGGCGTTGGCAAGACTACCACTGCGGTAAATCTTACGTCCGCTCTCGGTGCGATGAATAAAAAGGTGCTGTTGGTTGACATCGACCCGCAGGGAAATGCGACCTCGGGACTGGGAATCAGCAAGAGCGACAACGAAAAATCCTCCTACGAGCTTATGCTCGGGCAGGTCACGGCGCAGGAGGCGGCTGTTGTCACGGAATTCAAAAATGTCAGTGTAGTGCCGTCGGACATCAAAATGGCGGGCGTTGACCTCGAAATATCCGAGATGGAGAGCCGCGAAGCAATACTCAAAAAGGGTCTTGCGGGTGTGCGCGACCAGTATGATTTCATCATTATCGACTGCCCGCCTTCGCTGAATCTCATCACGATCAACGCGCTGAATGCCGCAGACAGCGTGCTTGTGCCGATCCAGTGCGAATATTACGCGCTGGAGGGTCTGGCGCAGCTCACAAATACAGTCTCGCGCATCAAGCGCACATACAACAGTCACCTCGAAATCGAGGGCGTGTTGTTCACGATGTATGACGGACGACTGAATTTGACGCAGGAAGTGGCGGAGCAGGTGAAGAAATTCTTCCCGAAACAGGTGTTTAAGACGGTAATTCCGCGCACAGTCAGACTTTCCGAAGCACCCAGCTTCGGTCAGCCTATCAATTATTTTGACAAGCGCTCCAAGGGCGCAGAGGCTTACGACAAGCTCGCAAAGGAAATTATCAAGAAAAATAAATAAAAAAAAAATCACTTAAATCAGATGATTGGAGGCAATAATTATGGCTAGCAGAAAAGGCGGTCTGGGCAAGGGGCTTGACTCGCTGTTCATGGACAACGTCGCTGAGGAAAAAGAGAGCACTTCCACGCTGCGAATATCCGAAATCGAGCCGAATCGTGACCAGCCGCGTAAGGAATTCGACGCTGCTGCATTGGCGGAACTGGCGGATTCTATCGCCGCAGTGGGCATAATTCAGCCGCTCATCGTACGCCCGATAGTGGGCGGCGGCTATCAGATAGTCGCGGGCGAACGCCGTTGGAGAGCCGCACAGAGCGCAGGTCTGACCGAGGTTCCCGTAATTATCCGCGAATTGAGCGATAAAGAGGTCGATGAGATCGCGCTTATCGAAAATTTGCAGCGCGAGGACCTCAATCCCGTCGAAGAAGCAGAGGGATACCGCCATTTGATGAGCGAATACGGCATGACGCAGGAGCAGGTCGCTGAGCGCGTGGGCAAATCCCGTCCTAGCGTAGCTAATTCAGTGAGATTGCTGGAACTGCCGGACTCGGTGCTCGGCATGCTGACGGCGGGAGATCTGACTGTAGGACACGTTCGACCGCTTCTGGGCTTGCACGACGAGGATGCAATGGTGCGCGTAGCTTGCACGGCGGTCAAAAAAAGGATGACGGTGCGCGACGTTGAGAAGCAGGTCAAGAAGGAAAAGGGCGAAACCGCGCCCAAAAAGGAGAAATCCGCGCGCGACAATTACTTTGACGAGGTTGAGATTGCGCTCGCAATGGCTATGGGTCGCAAAGTCAAGGTAAACGGCGTGTCGGGCAAGGGCACTCTGGAGATAGATTTCTTTTCCAACGAAGATCTGACCGAGCTGGCGAACTGCCTTGGACAGATAAAATTGGACAAGGAAGGCACGTCCGAATCTGAAAATTGACAATAAAAAACGGCTGTCTTGTTGAAAATCGCAAGACAGCCGCAAATTTTAGGTGTGGATAAGTTTTAAACCGGATATTTTTTAATTTTCAACGGGTGAATTCTGCGACGAAATAGTTTTTAACCTGTTGAAAAGAAAGGCGGGAACAGCATGAAAGTTATCAACAACGCTTTAAAAAGTGGAATATTGATAGTGACGGTAATATTTTTAACCGTTTTAACAGCGAGTTGTGGAAAAAGTGGCGAGATAAAGAAAACCAGTGTTGAAAGTTTGAGCGACAGGACGGAAAAATTTTCAATCGAATTTTTTAACGAGTGCAATCTCCCTTATCAGCAGCTCAAAGAAACCGATGTTCAAAACACGGCAGATGAATATCTATTTTATATTCCCAACGGCAAGGTGTATCGCACGCTGAATGACTGCGCGGTGGTCATAGTGGAGCGCAGTGAGATTCGCGAGACGGAGGAACAGGCGGCGAAGGATTACAGCGGAGAGCTTTACAATGTATTTGAAAATGACGATATTGACGTGCTGAAATACAGCGCATGCGGCGATTTTGCGATAATGTGCAGTCTCAGCAGTATTCCCGACTGGGATGACAGTGAAATTATCACGGGATTTATGGAGTTTGCAAAGGATTATGAGAGATAATATGGTATCGTATTGATACTGTGTATGCGCTAAATTTAACTTGACATGGATATGCAGATGAATTATAATAACTTATGATGGCGCCCGAATCGGTGCCGGAATTTTACGAAATTACCTGTTGTGAAGGGAGAAAATCAGATGAACAGCGATTCTGACGGTAAGCCGCCTAACGATTATTTTTGCGTTCAATGCAGCTTCGGAGGTGATGCTCTGTGAGTTTGTTTGTGGCAATAATTGCTATCGTGGCAATGACGCTTATCGGAGCGTTCTTCCATCTGGGCGAGGCGGCGGTTTTGTCGGCTAATTTCAGCCGCGCCAAGGAGCTCGAGGAGGATGAAAACAAAAGCGCGATTAATCTGGTAGATTTGCGCACCGATCACAAGGTCGGTTTCAATGCGGTGGTTCGCTCTGCGTCCACGATTTCCGCGTTCGGCGCGGCCGCAATTTCACTGCAATATGTGTTCCCGTGGGTCCAGCGGTGGTTTTGCAGCGCGGAATTTCTTTCGTACAAGGTCGGCTCATGGCTGGCAATGATCTTGCTGCTCGTGGTGGTGTCGAGTTTCTACATCATCAACGGTCAGATAATACCGCGCAAGGTCGGAATGCACAAGTGTGAAGTGATAGCTTACAAGTTGGCAGGATTCATGCGATTCTGTCTTAAATTATTAACGCCGTATTTGTTCTTTATCATGGGAATAAGCAATCTCATGGTGAAATTATTTGGCGTGCCAGCACATGCGGATGAAAAACTCGCCACCGAGGACGAGATAATGATGATGGTCGATGCCAGCGGTGAAAAGGGCGTTATTGAGGAATCCGAAGCGGACATGATCGCCAATATTTTTGAATTCGGCGACACCACTGCAAGCGAGGCGATGACCCATCGCACCGACGTTGACGCGCTCGAATACACCTCGGACGTTATGACGGCGGTGGATTTCGCGTTGGAAAACGGCTTTTCGCGCATCCCCGTCTACAAGGACGATCTGGACAACATTCAGGGCGTGCTCTATGTCAAAGACCTGCTCAAATTCGTGGGCAATGCCGAGAAATGCAGCACCCCGATATACGAAATAATGCGCCCTGCCTGCTATATTCCCGAGACTAAGAAGCTGAGCGAGCTTTTCGGCGAGATGACCGAGACTAAGGTTCAGATGGCTGTGGTCGTGGACGAATACGGCGGAACGTCGGGAATTATCACTATGGAGGACCTCATAGAGTCCATTTTGGGCAACATTCAGGACGAATTTGACAACGAGGACGAGGAAATCAGCCAGGTGAATGAGAACACATTCACGATTGACGGCACGACCTCGATTTATGAGGTGTCCGACCTGCTCGATATCGAGATTCCCGAGGGCGATTATGACACGCTCGCGGGCTACATCGTCAGCACGCTCGGCAGGATTCCCACCGACGACGAGCACCCGACTATCAATTTCGATGGCTATGATTTCACCGTGGAACAGGTTTCAGACAGGCGTGTTTCACGCGTGCATGTGGTCAAAAATGACAGTTCGGAGGGCGAAAAAAAGTCGGATAAGGTCAAAGATAAAGACCGCGAGATTGAAGAATCGGCGGAGTCTAAATAACTATGAGTAATGACTTGAATTTTTTCGACAGAGTGTATAGCACTGTCAAGCGAATTCCAAAAGGCAAGGTCGCGACATATGGAATGATTGCGGCGATGAGCGGTAATCCCCGCGCGGCTCGCGTGGTGGGCACTGCACTCCATCGCAATCCCGAGCCGGGCGTGATTCCGTGCCATAGGGTGGTCAACCGCTTCGGCGGCTTGGCTCCCGAATTTGCGTTCGGTGGCAAGGAAGTACAGCGTCAATTGCTCGAAAATGAGGGCGTTGCGGTGAGCGATGATTTCACTGTTGCCCTGTCCGTGTACCTCTGGAATTGCGATAACGATTAGTTATATTGCACACTATTTATTACAATTTGGAATTTTTGATATTAAAATTCGGCAATAAATCAAGCAATTGCCGGGTTTAAATATACCAAAAGGTCAGTC
>JBGUUF010000188.1:0-3616 GCA_045133435.1 Acutalibacteraceae bacterium | reverse complement strand
TTTGAGCTGACCGGGCTTGTCGATAAGCTCAATATTCATGTAGCAGGTGCGTCCTGTCATGAGCAGACCGCGCTTGATGACGCGCGAGAGGATGGTAACGTCGATGTTGCCGCCCGAAACCAAGCAGACGACCTTCTTGCCCTTGATCGGCACTTTGTTGAACATAGCCGCCGCCACCGATACAGCACCCGCGCCCTCGGCGATCATCTTCTGCTTCTCGATGAGCGCGAGAATTGCGGCTGAGATTTCGTCGTCGGTCACGGTGACGATCTCATCGACATACTTCTGGCAGGTTTCAAATGTGAGCGAGCCGGGTTCCTTGACAGCGATACCGTCGGCAATGGTGGAAACGCTGGGGAGACACTCGATCTTGCCGTCGTGGATAGAGTTGAACATGCTGGGAGCGCCTGCCGCCTGCACGCCGTATACCTTGATATTGGGGTTGAGCTGCTTGAGTGCAAATGCCACGCCAGAGATAAGTCCGCCGCCGCCGATAGGTACGATAACAGCATCGACATCGGGCATGTCCTCGGCGATCTCCAGACCGATAGTGCCCTGACCCGAAATTACATATTCATCGTCAAAGGGATGGATGAAGGTGTAGCCCTTTTCGTCGCGAAGCTCGATGGCCTTCTTGTAAGCGTCGTCATAAACACCGTTGACAAGGCAGATGTCTGCGCCTCTGCGGCGGGTGGCCTCTACCTTGGAGATAGGTGCGCCGTCGGGCAGGCAGATGAGGGATTTAATGCCGTTTTTGGTCGCGGCGAGAGCCACGCCCTGAGCGTGGTTGCCGGCCGAGCAGGCGATAACGCCCTTTGCCTTTTCCTCGTCGGAGAGAGTGGCGATCTTGTAATATGCACCTCTGACCTTGAAGGAGCCTGTCACCTGCAGGCACTCGGGTTTGAGGTAAATTTCGGCTTCGGGGTTAATATCGGGGGCAGATACAAGGTCTGTTCTGCGAAGTACGCTTTTGAGCACATAGGATGCGTGATAAAATTTGTCAAGTGAAAGCATTTTCCATTCACCTTTCCTAATGAAAAATTAATTATTAACTTATATTATCTACCAATTTTTTTAATATGTCAACAACAAATCGAAAATCCCGCAAAAGTTATGCATATTGTTATTTTCCGCGGGCGAATTTTATAGAAATCTTTTAAATGTATGTTTCCTCACGTTTAAAAAATAATTTCGTTCGCCAATTTTCAAAATATTTTCATATTATAATATTATTTTATAATATAATTTAACTTTTTTCAACATAAAAATTTAAGGACACACTGAGTCGTCAGTTCAGTGTGTCCTTGTTTTTAATATTGTTCGTTGAATATTCTCGCAGAAGCCTTGCGCCCCATGATTTTTGTCTTGTTGAGGGTGGTTATCACCAGTTCGCTGACATCTGCGGGCACCTCGAAGGTCGTATATTTGTCGAAGATCTCGATCTTGCCGATAGATCTGCCGGGAATTCCCGTTTCATTCGCAATCGCGCCGACGATGTGACCGGGGGCGATACCTGCGCTCTTGCCCAGACCGACCGAGAGCTTTACCATGTTGCGGTCGCGGTCACGGCGGTTTCTGCCCGAATCCCTGCGGTCGCCGCGATTTCCGTCACGGCGGTCACCGTCTCTGCGGTCGAATCTGCGACCGTCGGGTCTGCGCTGAGAGCGTCGCTCGTGGTTCTCGAAAATATCGTCGTCCTTCTTGGAGGGCATGGAGGTCTTGCCGTCTGCGGTCATTTCAAACGACAGCAGAGCTGCGGCGATCTCGGTTTCGGATATATTTTCTTGAGCGAGATTTTCCACCATGCCGATGTACTGCTCGAGTCCGCCTGCCTCCACCGCCGCGCGCACACGGGCGGAGAATCGCGCAATACGGCTCTCCATGACATCCTCGCTGGAGGGAATGGTCATCTTTTTTATATCTGATTTTGTGTATCTCATTATATCGCGGAGCTCGCCCATCTCGCGCGAGCCTGTGACGAATGTAAATGCAAGTCCCGATTTGCCGGCGCGTCCGGTGCGTCCTATGCGGTGGACGTAGTATTCCATATCCTGGGGGATGTCGTAGTTGAATACCGCGCTTATGCCGTTTATGTCGATGCCGCGAGCCGCAACGTCGGTGGCAACCAGCACATCAACATGCCCCTGGCGGAATGTGTTCATGACGTGGTCGCGGGCGGCCTGCTTCATGTCTCCGTGCAGTCCCTCAGCGACGTAGCCTCTGACCTGCAGTTCGCTCACCAGCTCATCGACCTGCTTCTTGGTGTTGCAGAACACCATCGACAGCTCGGGATCGTAAACGTCCATAAGACGGCTCAATGCCTCGATCTTGTGGCTGTGGGGGATGCTGTAGTAATACTGGTCTATCTCTTTGACGGTAAGCTCCTTGCGCACCACCTTGATGACCTCGGGGTCAGTCTGATACTTCTCAGTGATTGCCATTATCTCGCGCGACATGGTGGCGGAGAAGAGTATGGTCTGACGTTCCTCGGGCACGTCCTCGAGAATAGTCTCGATGTCCTCACGGAAACCCATAGAGAGCATCTCGTCAGCCTCGTCCAGAATTATCATGCTGAGATTGGCGAGTGAAAGTGTGTGGCGGCGCATGTGGTCCATAACGCGTCCGGGGGTGCCAACTACTATCTGTGCACCGCCCTTGAGCAGCTTGAACTGGCGCTCGATAGGCTGTCCGCCGTAGATAGCCACCGCGCAGATGCCCTCGGTGTAGCGGGTGAATTTGTGTATCTCATCGCATGCCTGCACCGCAAGCTCGCGAGTGGGGCAGAGGATAAGCACCTGAGTGCCCTTGCCGCGATTTTTGAGAATATTTTCGATGGCGGGTATGCTGAATGCCGCCGTCTTGCCCGTACCCGTCTGGGACTGACCTATAACGTCCCTGCCGCTCATGATAAGCGGGATGGCCTGTGTCTGTATGGGGGTGGCTTCTTCATATCCGATGTGGTCGATCGCACGCAGGATAGGCTCGGAAAGACCAAGCTCGGCGAATGATAATGTCTGCATATATTTCCAACTTCCTCACTCTTGTATAATATCGGTCGTACGGCTGAAAATTCTGATTCCGACAGTTCGCAGAAAACGTCCATTAATTACATACATCATTTAAACTACTACAACAAAACAAAAATATTTCCCGTACGCCCGTTTGTCAAACCGTGGTTTGTCGAACCTTTGTTTGACAAAAAATGTTTATCTTTTACTAATTATAACCATTGTTGCGTTACAATGCAATTTAAAATAAGTCATAAATTGAAAAAACCCGATTTTGCCCAAAAGTCAAGGCTGTTATGTGTGATTTTATGGTAGAATTTTAGTGCTTGACAAATCAAATTTACTGTTATAGCATATTATCAATATATTTAGTTTGGCACAAGGATGAGACATACATGAATTTTATATCCAGATTTTTCGGACATTTTCACACTATCAACTCCCACCGTCACAAGGTTATCGGCAACTGCTTCTGCGCGGGAATACCGTGGCGGGGACTGATGCACGACCTCAGCAAATACAGTCCGACTGAGTTTTTCAACGGCGTGAAATATTATCAGGGCATGCGCAGTCCAAACGAAGCGGAGCGTGAGGATATAGGCTATTCC
>JBGUUF010000187.1:0-2133 GCA_045133435.1 Acutalibacteraceae bacterium | reverse complement strand
AAGGCGGTTTACGAGATAACCGAGGAGATAGCCGCGAAGATAGGCGATACCAACTCGCCACAGGGAATATTTTTGATTGCCCAAACGCCGCATGTTGAGAATGATCTCGGCAAGCTGAAGCCGACAGGGCAGTATGTGCTGTTGGAAAATCTGCAAGACCCATCAAATGTCGGCTCGATATTCCGTACCGCCGAAGCACTGGGCATAGACGGTATAATACTCACCGAAGGCTGCGCGTCCTGCTTTGCACCCAAGGCACTGCGAGCGGGAATGGGGGCTATGTTCCGCATACCGATATTTCAGACGGCTGACGCGGCGGGCGATATGCTCAAAGCCGCCGAGAAAAATATGCGCCCGATGGCGACCGTTCCGAGCGAAAATGCCTCGGATGTCACCGCGATCAAGTTTTTCCGCGGCGCGATAATGTGCATAGGCAACGAGGGCAACGGTCTGACCGATGAGCTTATCGCGGCATGTCCCGAGCGGGTGACGATCCCAATGAACGGTCGCGCGGAATCGCTTAATGCGGCGACTGCTGCGGCTATTCTCATGTGGGAAATGATGAGAAGTTACAAAAAATAGAATTTGTGTAGCAACACATTTGATTTTCTTAATAAAAATTTAATAAATTCAGCGGCACAACACTATATACTATATATTAACTGTAATTACAGACTTTTGATGTGAATTTTGTGATTAAATAAAGCGGAGGTGTGCGTATGGACGAGGCTGTATACGGTGTGTGGCTTCAGCTTGTAATGGGCGAGGGCAGTCGGAAAGTGCCCATGCTGCTGGATTATTTCGGTTCGTGCCGCACAATTTATGAGTCAGATGACGTGGAACGGCGACTCAGCGGTCTGCTCAGCCAGACTGAGATAGATAAAATGGCGGATACTCCGCTGGATGCTGCGGTGGAGATCATGGAGGCGTGCAGACGTCTGCAATATTCCGTGATAACGCCGGATTCACCGAAATATCCCAATCGTCTGCGTAATATTCCCGACTATCCCGCCGCGCTGTATATCAGCGGTGAGCTGCCGGACATTGACGACGAGGTCTGCATAGGCATGGTTGGCACACGCCGCGCCAGTCGGTATGGTTATAATGCCGCCACGGCATTGTCCAAGGACCTCGCGGCTTGCGGGGCTATCGTGATAAGCGGCGGTGCTCGCGGAATCGACACGGCTTCGCATCAAGGCGCGCTTATCGGCGGAGGTAAGACGATATGCGTGCTGGGATGCGGCATAAATACCCGTTACAATCTGGAAAACGAGGGGTTACGCAAGGTCATATCCACCAGCGGCGCACTGCTTTCGGAATATCCGCCCGGCTCACCGCCGTTGAACTATCATTTTCCCACCCGCAACAGAATTATTTCTGCGCTCTCGCTGGGAGTGATAGTGGTTGAAGCGGGTGTGAGAAGCGGCTCTTTGATTACTGCAAATCTTGCGCTTGACCAAGGGAAGGACATATTTTCTGTGCCGGGCGAGATAAGCAATGCACAGGCGAAGGGCACAAACAAGCTTATATTCGACGGTGCAAAGCCTATCGGCAGTGCATATGATGTGCTTGAGGAATATGTCACGCTGTACCCGCACAGAATAAGGCTGGAAAATTTGCGCGACAGAAATTCCCGAGTGTATGATAAAACTGTGCACCCGAAGTGGGAGAGGGAAGAGAAAGCTGCCGCAGTGCAGTCCAAACAGGCGGCAAAGCCTGCGCCGCGTGCCGAGAAAATTCCTAACGCGCCTGCGAGAACGAATTATCCAAAGCCGCAGCCTGTTCCCAAGCCGGTAAATTCAGCTCCGCCGAAGCCCGAACCGATAAGCCCTGTGCATGAGGAATGCCCCGTTGGGATGTCGGAGAATGCGGCAAAGGTGTTTAATGCGCTGACCGCAACGCCAAAGCTGCTTCAAGAATTGATTGATGAATTGTCCATGCCTGCGTCAGCAGTGATGCAAAGCATTACGGAACTGGAAATTTACGGAGCAGTGGACACACTTCCCGGAAAAAGATATACACGCCGATAACTTTCGGTTTGATTATATATTTAGATGAAAGGCCTGATATGTTTGTCTAAACTCGTTATAGTTGAGTCGCCTGCCAAGGCAAAAACCATAAAAAAATATCTCG
>JBGUUF010000186.1:0-2240 GCA_045133435.1 Acutalibacteraceae bacterium | reverse complement strand
CCCGATACAGTATGAATAGTCTGATTTTTGAATTTCTGCCTACCGACATACAGGCGGCGGAGGTCGAGCTTGACGATAATTTGCAGTACATCAGTGACGGCGTATACTACAAATTTAAATTGAACGGCGACGCAGTCGGGCTTGCAAGCATTGATTTGCTCGGCGAAAGAAAATTGCATATTGAATTCACACCCGAAATTATGCTTGAAAACGGTGAGGGAAAATTTGCAATTATTCCAGACAACAATATGGGGAAAATTGCGGGAATTTATTCGGTCACCCACGTCGGCGACACAGCAGAAATAAAAATTATTCCGAGCGATGGTTGGCAAGGCATTCCGAATTCATTCATCACAAAAATGCTGATGTCCCCCGATTCGGTATTTTGCAGCTGGTGCAAAAAATACAAGTACACCTGCCGTATAAATCTGAGAGATTTGGATTCTGAAGTCGAGTGGAAAAATGGTAATCTCACTCAAAATCCCGCACGAGCAGGTCAATGATTACGGTCATCATTGCGGCCGCGGCGGTCATTCTGAGCAGACTGTCGGAGAGCCGCACAGCGATTATGTAGGAATTCACCTCGTCGATAAATCCGAACAGATTAAAGAACAGCGCAATGCATATTACCGCCGATGTTACAAACACGACCTCTGCAAACATGAGATATTTTCTGGCAAATTTTGATATATACATTGATTAATCCTCCATAATATTTTATAATAAATGTAACACTTGTATTCTATCATATGAACGGCAAAATGATAATACATCAGATTATGGCAAGAAAATCGAGGAGGATTTACATTGTCTATTGTAGGAATCTCAACGTCCTGTCTCTACCCCGCCGAGACGGAAAAGGCACTTGCAGACATCGCACAGCTCGGCATTAAGGATATGGAAATACGTTTCAACACGTTTTCCGAATTAAATGACGGATATTTAAAGGAGCTTCGCAAAATGATGAAGCATTACGGCGTGCGTGCAACGTCAATTCACCCGTTTTACTGCGTGCTGGAATCGTCCATGTTTTTCTCCGGCTACAACGAGCGGAGATTCGCCGACGGTCTGGAAATTTACAAGCAGTATTTTCATGCCACGGCAAAGCTCGGCGCTGAATATCTGGTATTTCACGGCGGTCAGAAGCTTGGTGTGAACAGATGCACGGTTTCAGACGACCAATACATAGAGCGGTACAATTTAATTTTTGAGTGCGGACAGAAATTCGGCGTTACGCTATTGCACGAAAACGTCTACGCCCACAAGTGTGAGGATATCGACTTCTGCCGCAAGATGATAGAATATCTCGGCGACAAGGCGCAGTTCACCCTTGACAGCAAGCAGGCGCGCAGGTCGGGATATAATTCTGCCCAATTCGCCGCCGCGCTCAGCGGACATATCTGCAATATACACATAAGCGATTTCGATGCCGAAAACGACTGCCTGCTTCCCGGCAAGGGGATAGAAAATTTCTCCGCGCTCAAGGATGCTGTCGGAGACGACGCGGACAAGGTCTGCTGGAACATCGAGGTCTACGGCAATGCAATCAGCGAGCCGCACGACTTGGAGCTTTCAGTGAAGTATCTAAAGGGGATTTTAGAGAAATGAGGTGACATTCATGACATTTACACAACAGCAGGGAGATTTATTCGAGCTTGCGGATGAATATTACCTCGCCCACTGCATAAGCTCGGATTTCGCTATGGGCAGAGGCGTCGCGGTCGAATTCGTAAAGCGATACGACATGAAATCGAAATTAAAGGCAAGATTCCCGCTCGGCGCGGTCAACGAGCGAGGTGAATGGCTCAACATCTGCATTGTCGAGGGCAGGGTCTTCAACTTGATAACCAAACAAAAATATTGGCAGAAGCCCACATACTCAACGCTCGAAGGCGCGGTGCTAGACATGCGCGATCAAGCTGTTCGGCTCGGCATTACAAAAATCGCCATGCCAAAGATAGGCTGCGGTCTGGACAGGCTGAGCTGGGAAAAAGTGTCCGAAATCATAAAAAACGCGTTTATGGACACCGATATTGAAATAGCTGTACGGTATCTTTAATTAAAACATCACCTTCTCAACATTATCGTCATATAATGCTGTTGGAGGTGATTTTCATTTATGGATGAAGAAATCAAACTTGCGGATACAGACATCGAAATGACCGAAGTCTGTGCCGCGACAGAGGAATGCTGTGAATGCGCGGCTGCCGACGAAAAACACCCGCCTCACAACGCCGTTG
>JBGUUF010000185.1:0-5173 GCA_045133435.1 Acutalibacteraceae bacterium | reverse complement strand
TTTCCTTGTCCATAAACACTCTTGAGCCTGTCGCGCCCTTCTGTCCTTGATATTTTCCATTGTAGGGGTTCAGTGCCGCCTCGTCCATTTCCGCAAATACGAGCTGTCCCACTCTCCTGCCCGCCTTTAGCTCTATGGCACAGCGATTTGCATTGAACAATTCCAGTGTTATCTCGCCCTTGAACCCTGGGTCCACCCAGCCTGCATTTTGGATAAACAGACCCATTCGACCGAGCGAGCTTCTGCCCTCGACGAATGCCGTCAGATTGTCGGGCAGGCTGATATATTCCATAGTCGTGGCGAGCACAAACTGCCCCGGCAGCAGAACATATCTGTCGGTTTCTATTGTCTTGTACTTTATTTCATCCTCAAGCGTGATGATTCCCGTGGGAATGTCTTCCACTATCCCGAATGTGTTTCCCAAACGTATATCAACGCTCGCCGGCTGTATCTGACATTCCTCCAGCGGTGAGATGGACAGCGTTTGCTCCGCCAGCATTTTCATAATGGTCTTATCCGATAGTATCATAAAATTCCCCTCCGAATCTCTGTCTGTTTTTCCACTCATCAGCCAGTATCGCATATTGGTAGGTGTCCTGCCACAGCGGATTTCCGCTGGAATCCTTTCTGAAATACACATTCTGTCTGAATTCACCCTCGCGGCGCATTCCCAGCCGCTCCATCAGCCGCCACGAACGCATATTCAGCGGATTGCACTCAGCCACAACGCGGTGCGTTCCCAATTCATCAAATGCATAATTCAGCAGCGACGTCGCTGACTCGGTGGCAAATCCCTGTCCCTGCCCCTCTGCGGCAAACACAAATCCCAGCTCCATACTGCGAAACTCTCGCTTGCCGAGGTACAAATTTCCTATCAGTCTGCCGCTTTTGAGCGTGACCGCGAAAAATTCATCCGAATTGGCTCGAAATTCCGCTTCGCGCTGAGCCTGCGCCACGGTGTACGGCTCATACGGCTCGTATTTCACCACATTTTCATCCGACAGATAGGCATACAGCCCCATAAAGTCATCCGCCTTGAATTTTCTTATAATAAGTCTCTCTGTTTCGATTTGATTAAACATAATAAATACAAAGTTCTCCTTGATAGCACCACATTGATATAAAAAAAGCGCCGCAATTATTACTGCGGCGCTTTAAGTGGAGCGGAATACGAGGCTCGAACTCGCTACCTCCACCTTGGCAAGGTGGCGCTCTACCAGATGAGCTAATTCCGCGTACTTGAGATTGCTTGACTATTATATCAACTCAAATTCATTTTGTCAAGCACTTTTTTCGATATTTTTCGTATCAAAGCAAATTTTTTTGCTTATAAATTTTAAAATACCTCTTGCAATATTAAAAAATCCGTGTTATGATGTGTTTAGAAACGGTTTATCAACTAAACTACATTATGGACTAAATCAATTGGAGGTGAACGCAATGGATGAAACATTATTTTTAGAAAGCACTTACCGCATTATCAACAAATACAATGCCAAGACCAAACAGCCGCGATATTACGGCGAACTGCTGCTTTACAGCTCTGAGGTACACATGCTCGAAGTTATAGGCGGCAGCGACGGCATAACTGCCACGCAGATCGCGGCAAATATGGCGATAACCAAAGGTGCTGTCTCTCAGACCACCTCAAAGCTCTTGAAAAAGGGGCTGATAGAAAAAAGGCTTGCGGGCGACAGTGCAAATACTATTTTGATTTTTCTCACGGAGGCGGGGCAATCGGTATATACCGAACACAGGAGACTGCACCAAGCCATGCTCTCCCGTATAACCGACGCGCTCAACCAAATGCCACAGGAAACACAGCAGCAAATACTGTCGCTCATGGACATAGTAGACAGTTCGTTGGATAATTATTAATTCTCAATACATCAAAAAGGATTTTGGGGAGGAAACCATATGAAATTTGACACATTAGGAAGCAGAGAAAATCCCGCCATTCTGATGATTCATGGAATGTTCTGCAACGCAGATATGGTAAAGCGGTTCGCGCAGTACATGCAGGACGATTATTACATCATCCTGCCGACCTTGAGCGGTCATTACGAAGGCTCCGATGACTACGAATCCAAGGAAGCGGAAGCAAAAGCAATTTTGCATTATCTGCACGAGCAGGGCATCACCAAGCTCGCCATGCTTCAAGGCACATCAATGGGCGCGGAAGTCGCACTGGAATTTGCCCGAATATGTGACATTGAAATACAGCATTATTTTTACGATGGCGGACCGTTCTTCGATTTTCCACGGTGGTTCAAGTCGATCATGCGTAAGAAATTTGATGGCTTCGTCAGCCTTGTCAACAATAAGACCACAGATGAAGCCCGCGAGGCTTTGATGAACAACAGCTTTGTAAAGGCTCTTATCGGAAAAAATTCAGCCGCCTACGAGGGCGCATTGACCGATTTCTGCGAGGTGGGCAGGCATGCCACCAAAAAGTCGGTGAAAAACGTGGTCGAAACCTGCTACGCCTGCAAACTGCCTAGCTTTGACGAAGAAACACAGCGCAGATTCATTTTCTTATTCTCAGCCAAAGAACCCGCACGAAAGTCCGAAAAACGTCTGAAAAAACAATACCCCTCCGCAGAATATCGCATAGTCGAAGGCTACGGACACGGCGGCTTACAGATAGCCGAGCCGCAGAAATACGCTGATTGCCTGAAAGACATATTAAAATAATATCCTAAAAAATTCGGTGCATCCTGTAGATCCACAAGCCGCACCGAATTTTTCATTTATCAATATCCATACACATCCAACGGTGATGTGTCTCTTTCAAATTTATCGCGGGTATCCATGAATCTGATCGCCTTGCCCGTTCCCAATGCCACACACAGCGAGGCTTCGCGCGCCACGGTGACATTCAGCTTTGTTCGCTCGGAGAGCAGTCTGTCCATGCCGTAGAGATTTGCGCCGCCGCCCGTCAGCATGATCCCGCCGCCCGAGATCAAATCGCCCGCAAGTGACGGGGGAGTTTCCTCCAGTGCATGCTGCACCGCGCGGCATATTCTGACCGACGGTTCTTCAAACGCATCCAGCATTTCCTCCGACGTCACTGTGACCATAGCGGGCATGCCCGTCTCGGCGTGACGTCCCTTTGCCGTAGCTGACAGCACATTCTCGCGCGGGATAACACAGCCAAGCTCCTTTTTAAGCAGTTCGGCAGTCTTTGGACCTATCACCAGATTGTGCTTTTTGCGTATGTATTCAGTCAGTGCATCGTTGAAGGAATTTCCCGCATATTTTATCCAATGCGACACCGCCGTGCCGTTGACCGAGATCACTCCGATGTCGGTAGTACCCGCGCCGATGTCACACACCATATGTCCGCGCGGCTCGGATATATCCAATCCCGCACCCAGTGCCGCCGCAACTATCGTCTCTATCAGACACACCTTTCGCGCTCCCGCGGCTCTCAGCGACTCGACGACCTCTCGCCTTTCCACCTCGGAAACACCCGACGGTACACACACCACAACTCGCGGCATGAATATTCTGTTGCCGCAGACCTCGCGCACATATGCGGTGAGCATGGTCTCGGCAAGTCTGAAATTATGTATTCTTCCGTATTCGACGGGACTTACCACCGCCACACGTTCGGGAGTACGCCCGAGCATGTGTCTGGCATCCGAGCCGAATGCAAGGATCTCATCCGTATCGCGGTCAACCGCCACCATTGACGGCTCATTGAGGGCTATCCTTTTGCCCGGAGTATAAATTTTAACGGAGTTAGAGCCGAGGTCTATCCCAACATCCATCCCCAATTTCAATTTCTTCAAAAATACAGCCCCCTGACAATAAAATCAGATAATAGTCGCGGTTTTTATTATAAATTCTACTTTCAATAATTACAGGTTCTACAATACTGTACCACAAAATGCATGTATTAGTCAAGGAACTATATTTTAAATTTTACTTGCTCTTCACCACGGGTATCCACACCTCGAATTTCGCATTCTGCGGGTCGGGACTGATATACAGCTCAACATCGGGACCGTTGTCGTATTCATAACCCGAGGTGGGCAGCCACTCGGTCACAATGCGCTGCTCCAGCTCCTGTATCGCCTGCGGGCAGATGCCCTCTCCCGAAAATACCGCCCATGTGAATGCGGGCACGGTGTATTCCTCCATCCCCTCCTCGGCGGGCATATCGCTTGCAACGGCGATATAATATTTCCACTCGTCCTCACTGCCGCACGCGCTCACACCGAGCACGCCCTTGACATCGGTATTCATCATGCCGACCAGTCTGTTGACAGTGCCATCCACGGCAACCTTCTGCCACATCTGCGGCACGACGGCGAAATTCTTCTCAATGTCCTTTTCCAGCGGCGCGCTGACTCCCACAATGCGGAAAGCGTCCTTCTTTTCAATTCTGTAATTCATCTCTTGCACTCCTTGAATGATAATTTTGAAGCTGATAGGAGGGTAAGATTTGACAGATACACCGTCCTTTTTGACTGCCGACGGAGCGATCCCGTGCACGGTCTGAAACGCTCTGTTGAAGGCAGTCGGTGAATTGTAGCCGTATTTCAGCGCGACATCTATCACCCGTTCTTCTCCGCTTTGCAGATCCACGGCGGCAAGCGACATCCTGCGGCGGCGAATGTATTCGGAGAGCGGCATATTTGCCATGTAGGCGAACATCCGCTGAAAATGATAGGCGGAGCAGCAGGCGATCTGAGCGAGCTGTTCATAGTCTATCTCCTCGGTCAGATGCTCCTCGATGTAGCCTATCGCGCTGTTTAATCTGTTTATCCATTCCATAAATCTTGTACCGTCCTTTCGGCTTCTGATGAAAGTATATATCCTCAAAATTAAATTGTCCTCTCATTTCATGCACGAAAATGAGAGGATTTTATTTTTGATTATATCACACCGAAGTGACTTTGAAAAGATGTATAAAAATTATCATTTAACAGCCTTCTCCAACGCTCTGCGCTTGGCGGGAGTGCCGTGTCCCTGGCAGTATATGCCGCAATTCAGCTCCAGCAATTGCCGCCATGTATCAGCTATCTGCTCGGGATGATCTGCCCACGGCAGTGTGATTTTGCGCACGACAGGATAATGCACGAACGCATCCCCCACGATTGCCGCCTCATCGTCAACCACAAGGCAAATGCTGTCATCAGTGTGCGCTGTGATGGAGATTTTCCGT
>JBGUUF010000184.1:0-3581 GCA_045133435.1 Acutalibacteraceae bacterium | reverse complement strand
CATTGATGTCAGTCTTTCGGGCTTCGCTCTGTCAGATACCGATGACGGCAGTAAAAAATGGTTCTTCCCCGACGACACCGTTATCACTGCTAAAGGCTATCTGCTGATATTCTGCTCCGACACACTTGCGCAGGATTCGACCGAACTGCACGCGGATTTCTCGCTCGCGGTCGGTGACACTATCACGCTGTATTCCATCGCGGGCATCAAGGCGGATTCAGTCAAGGTCGTCGAACTCAATCCTAATGTATCGAGCGGTCGCGACTCAAACGGTGAATTCAAGCTGTTCGCCAGTCCGACACCCGGCAGGGGCAACGATACATATGCATACGACCTCACCACTAAGCTGACCGCAAGTCCCTATTCTTCACTCTATATCAGCGAGGTCATGTGTGTTTCCAGCAACGACGGAAGCTGGAAAAATGATTTCATCGAAATTCATAATGCCGCCAAAAAGGCCATCTCTTTGAAAGGTTACGGCCTTTCAAAGGACAGTGCCGAGGCGGCTTTTACTTTTCCCGACATTGAGATTCCCGCTGACGGCTATGTTGTGGTGTATTGCAGCGGCAACAACGTGTCGGCGGCGGGCAAAACGCTTCAGGCGGCATTCAAGCTCAATCAGGGCGGCGAAGAGGTCTTTCTCCTTGACAGCGGCAGCCACATTATAGACAGCATGAATTCCGGCAAACAGACCTACGGGCGTTCATCAGGCAGACTGTCAAGCGAAAAAAATAAGGTGTATGTTTTCGGAACTCCCACGCCCGGCAAGTCAAACGACAGCTCCAAAACCTATCTCGGCTATGCTCCGATGCCTCAGATCTCGTCAGACGGAGGATATGTTCAGGCGGGCACTAAGGTAACTATTACCGCGCCCGAGGACTGCAACATATATTACACTACCAACGGCAAAGACCCGAGTTCTTCATCAACTAAATATTCAAAAGAAATTACGGTAAAAAAGTCCACCGTCATCAAAGCTGTCGCTACCAAGAAAGGTTATCTCACCAGTCAGGTCGCTTACATCACCTGCTTGGTGGAGGATGAACATTCCATTCCCGTGGTGTCGGTATCGGCAGACCCCGACGACCTTTTCTCAAATTCCAAGGGTATCATGTCGAGCTATATCGGCGGTCTTGTAAAGGGTGCTCCGAATTATCAGAGTGACGAGGAGCGCAAAATCTCCTTTGAATACTACATCGACGGCAAAAAAGCCACATCATTTCAGGCGGCCGCACGAGTATCTGGTGAATATTCCCGCAAGGCTCCGCAGAAAGCTCTTGCGATAATCATGGGCGAGATCTACGGCACAAACGAAAGCTACTTCCCGTTTTTTGAGGAATACAGCGCCGATAAATTTGAAGCACTGCTGCTACGTCCGTCAGGACAGGACTGGTCAAGAGCACATCTGCGCGACGAATTCTGCTCACGCATATTGCGCGGCAGCAGCATACAGTGCGATTATCAGGAAATGCAGCCCGTTGCATTGTATATAAACGGCGAATACTGGGGACTTTATTACCTGCGCGAAAAGCTCAACGAGGACTATCTGGTCAACAAATACGGCTATACCAAAGGCAAGATAGACATAGTAAAATGGGAGAAGATCGAACAGTCGGGTTCAAACGACGATTACATAGCACTGCTGGATTTCTGCCGCGACAACGACTTGACTGTTGCCAAAAATTACGAATACGTCTGCTCCAAGGTGGATATTGATTCGCTCATCGACTGGTGGGTGTTTGAAACTTACATTGCCAACAACGACACGGGCAACATACGATGTTACCGCGACCAGACGGGCGGCAAATGGCATTGGATGCTGTTTGACATGGATAACGCATTTTTCCTCTCGACCTACAAAACCAATTATATAGAGAAATACGCACTCGGTCCATACCACGGCGAATCACAGTGTCGAAATACTTTGATACGCCGGCTGCTTACCAACAGTGAATTTAAAAATAAATTCATCACCGCATACTGCAAACATCTCAAAACGACCTTTGCACCCGAGCGGCTGAATAATATTCTCGATGAACTGGTGGCGGAAATTGAGGACGAAATGCCGCGTCAGCAGGCTCGGTGGGAAAAACCGACCATCAGCTTCTGGCAGTACAATATCAAGATAATCAAAAAAATCATCGCGGAAAAGCCAGAACTAGCTAAGAGTCAGCTCAAAAAATCCCTTAAAATCAGCAGCGAAAAGCTGGATGAAATTTACAAAAATGCATAAGGAGGTGTGTCAATTTGGAATACAACGGTCACAAGCTCAGACATGAGCTGAAGTACAACATATCATATGCCGATTATCACGAGCTGCGCAACCGCGCGCTGGTATTCATGCACCACGATCCGCACGGCGACAACGGCAGGTATTTCATCCGCAGCCTCTATTTCGACGACATTATGCTCTCAAACTACAATCAAAAAATGGACGGCTGGGAGCACCGCAGAAAATACCGCATCAGAGCCTACGACTTCAAGCCGGACGTTATCAAGTTTGAGATAAAGGATAAGTTTGATAAATATATATCCAAAATTTCGTCACAGATAACACACGAACAATGCATGAGTTTAGTTAACGGCGATTTCGGTTTTATCAGCGGCATAATTCAAAGCAAAGCTGACGACCGCGCGGTGCAGGCTTTGAAGGTCGGATATATCGACAACGCCTGCAAGATCCTTCGTCCTCAAGTCGTGGTGGATTACACCCGTGAGGTGTTCATCTGCGAAGAGGGCAATGTGAGACTTACGTTTGACATGAACCTTCGCGCAGGACAGGCTTCGGGAGATATGTTCGACCCCGACCTTCCCACCGTTCCGGCATATGACAACAATTCGCTCATCATGGAAGTGAAGTACGACGATTTCCTTCCAAATTACGTCAAGCAGATACTGCGTTCGGTCAGCCGTTGGCAAACTGCCCAGTCAAAATACACAACGTGCTGTCTGGCACAATCACATTATTTCGGAAAGGATGTTTTTTAATGAGCTTTAACGATATTTTAAAAAACAAATTTTTAAACCAGATCACCAGCAGCTCCCCTCTCGAATGTTTTCTGACATTGATTTTCGCCATAGTCATCGGACTTATAATCTATTTTGTGTATAAGTATACATTCAGCGGCGTCGTCTACAGCGGCAGCTTCAACATGTCGTTGCTGCTGATGACAGTAATTACTTCTGCGATCATCATCACCATCAGCTCAAACGCTATGCTTTCGCTCGGTATGGTCGGTGCGCTCTCTATCGTGCGTTTCCGCACAGTCATCAAGGATCCAATTGATATAATGTATCTCTTCTGGGCAATAACGATGGGCATTATCATAGGCGCAAAGCAATACATATTTGCGCTGATATGCGTCGTGCTTATCTCTGTGCTCTGCGTAATAATGAGCCTCTTCAAGCGCAAGGAGCAGATGTATCTGGTCATCGTGAGATACAACATGTCTGTTACAGGCAAGATCGACAGCGCGATCGAATCCATCAATGGCAAGGTTCGCAACAGAACCGTCAGCAAGTCCGGCGTTGAAACTATCATCGAGGTAAAGAGCGCCGCCATCAAAGAGCATTTCGTGGAA
>JBGUUF010000183.1:0-4736 GCA_045133435.1 Acutalibacteraceae bacterium | reverse complement strand
CGCTCACTGACACAGTCGCAAGGCTCGTGCAGCCGCTGAATGCGCCATTTCCGATCTCTTTTACATTCGCGCCCAGTTCCGCCTTTGCCAGAGAGGTGCAGTTATAAAACGCCATCGCGCCTATTTTTTCAATATTGCCGCCCAACTCAATAGATTTAAGCGAGCTACAGCCTTCAAACGCCGAATTGCCTACATTCTTGACCGATTCTCCGAGGGTCGCCGAAACCAGTTCGGTGCATCCGCGGAATGTATCTCTGCGCAGCTCGGTCAATCCGCTGCCGACCGTTGCATTTTTCATCGAGGTGCAGTTCATAAACGCGCCGTTGCCAAGTGCCGTCACTGAATCAGGCAGGGAAATTTTCAGCAAGGCAGTGCATCCCTTGAACGCCATACTGCCTATTGATTCGACATTTTCGCCGAAACTCACGACACTGAGCATGGAACAGCCGCTGAAAGCATAATCCCCCACGCGCTTGAGCGACTTTGGAAGCTTGATAGAGGTGATATGCCAGCAGTTGCAGAAAGCATAGCTTCCGATAGTATTCACGCTGTCGGGCAAATCGACATTTTTGAGCGACTTGCAGCCGTAAAATGCGCCCTCGCGTATACTCTTGAGTGTATCGGGGAATTTTACACTGCTCAGTCCGACACAGCCCTTGAAGCTGTATTTGCCGATATCGGTCACGCCGTCCGGAATAACCGCCGACACGATATAGCGATTGCCGCTGAAGGCTTCGCTGTTTATCGCTCTGACGCTGTAGCCGCCCAGAGTGGCGGGAATCTCCACATCGGTCGTCTTGCCGTTATATCCCGTCACGACGGAGTAAAAATTGCCGTCCCCGTCCTTGTGCGTGGAATATACCCAGTCATTTTCTTTGAGATTAACTCCCGTTACCTGCGGCGCCGATGGCTCGGAGGACGCATCTGACGATGAAACTGCAGGTGCGCAAAACGCCGCACTTCCCGGAATCAGCATGAATGCGGCCGCAAGCAATATCGCAAATGATACCGCAATACGCACCGCCGCTGTAAGCCTTAAATTCATTTATAAATCATCCCCACTGTAACAAATAAATAGATAGTAGTTTGATACAAATCACATGCAGGAGGTTAAATGCCCCCATTTTTTCAATTACTTTATTAGAATATTATATACTTTTAAACAAAAAAGTCAACGCAAACACATAAAATTCAAAATTTTAAATCACAATAAAAGTTAAATAAATTTTGGACAATTGATATTTTTTGTCAAAAAATCTTTCAAATCACACCACTTGCGGCATAATATTGCATTTAATTAATTTTATATTAACATTTTATTTCCGTATATGTTATACCATTTTAATGACAGAATAATATTGTCAAATGTATATGTAATGTCTAAATGTAATTGAGGGGGAAATTTATAGTGAAAGTTCTTATTTTATCGTGCAATATGGGCGAAGGTCACAATGCCGCAGGCAGAGCCGTCTATGAAAAATTCCTGAAAATGGGCGTAGAATGCGAATTTGCCGACACTCTGGCTATCGCCGGAATGAAGGTATCCACCACGGTGAACAAAACCTACGTCGGCATAACCACATCTTCCCCCGCTGTTTTCGGCGCGATCTACTCAATAGGCAGATCTGTCAGCAATTTCGGCAACAAGATCGGCCGCAAGTCCCCTGTGTATGCCGCCAATATGCTCTATCGCAAGAAGCTCGCCGCATACATAAAAAATGGCGGCTATGATGTGATAGTCATGCCTCACCTCTTCCCCGCCGAGTGCCTGACATCGCTGCACTACCGCAAAATGCTGGACACGCCCTTTATAAACGTCGCTACCGACTACACCTGCATTCCTTTCTGGGAGGAAACTAAGCCGAATTATTTCGTTATCCCGCACAAGGATTTGGCAGAAGATTTCTACTCTAAAAAAATCCCGCAGGATATTCTGCTGCCATTCGGTATTCCCGTGCGCGACTGCTTCGCTGAGAAAAATGACAAGTCTGCCGCTCGCCGTCAACTTGGTTTGAAGGAGGACGCGCCGATGCTGCTGCTCATGTCGGGCAGCATGGGTTTCGGCAAACCCGAGGATTTAGCCGCCGCGCTCTATGAAAAATTCGGCGAGGGCACTCAGATAGTAATTCTCTGCGGACGAAACGAAAAACTGCGCAGTCACATGGCTGAGGCATTCAAGGGCAATCCCGACATAATCCTCCAGCCGTTCACCGACCAAGTGAGCCTGTTTATGGATGCGGCTGACATTGTATTCACCAAGCCGGGCGGACTCACCTCGACCGAAGCGGCTGTTAAAAACGTCCCTCTGGTCCACACAGCGCCTATCCCCGGCTGTGAATCCATAAATATCAAGTTCTTCACCGAGCGCGGAATGTCGGTCAGCTGCGGAGATACCAACGACAACTCTGCATTGGCGGATGCCGCTTATGACCTCTATTGCGACAAGGACGCACAACAGCGCATGCTGGAAGCTCAGCGCGCCAACATAAATCCCCATGCCGCCGAGGACATCTGCAATTTTATTATTGAGCATTATTCCGACAGTAATTTATAAAAAAATTGACAGATAATTTGAATATAGCCTTACATGGCGATTGCAAAATTGTGCCATTAGTGATATTATGATAATATCAGCGTTTGCATATCTCGGAGAAATAATTCTAATTTCATCGTTAAGGACGGTTTTACTTTTATGATAAACTATATCTTATGGACTGCCATAGGATTCATCTCCGGCAGCGTAATGTACAGCTATCTTGTTCCGAAAATCCTCTTTAAAAAAGATATAACCAAAATCAGCAAGGACGGAAATCCCGGCTGCGGCAATGTATTCACATGCGTGAGTGTTCCCTGCGGGATACTCTGCTTGCTGCTAGAGCTTGCCAAGGGCGCACTGCCTGTGTGGTATGCCGTGAGGTATCTCAGCCCCGAGCACCTCATGTTCGCGCCGGTGCTCGCCGCTCCCGTGATCGGGCATGCATTCAGTCCGATGCTCAAGCGTCGCGGCGGCAAGGCTATCGCTGTGACCTTCGGCACATTCATCGGAATATTCCCGCAGATGCTGATGCTTTTCTGGCTGGCGGCTCCGCTGATCCTATTCTCCACCGTTATCAAGATCTGTCCCCACAGCATGCGCGTTATGTCAAGCTACGTCACAATGTTTGTATGCACTGTTTTGCTTGAGAGCAACAAAGCCGCATGGCTCGGCTCGTTCATAATTGCGGCAGTCGTGATTTTCAAGCATTACGGCGACTTCATGCAGCGTGAAAAGGGGCAGACCGATATATATTTTTTATCTCACCACCTGTATCACAAGGAAAATCCCGAAATAGATCAGGCGTAAAAAGGATGGTTTTTACTCATGAAAAAATTAGGCTTTATAGGCTCGGGCAACATGGCCACAGCAATGATGGGCGGCATTATCCGCAGCGAGATCTTCGCGCCCGATGAAATTATAGTTTCCGACGTGAATGAGAGCGCATTACAGCGCGTGAATTCGACATACGGAGTTAATGTTACATCAAGCAACATTGAGGTCGTCGAAAATTCCGAGGTGTTCATTCTGGCTGTAAAACCGCAATATTATGCCTCCGTGATCGCAGAGATCGCACCGCATGTCACTGACAGCCAGCTCATAATCACGATTGCGCCCGGTCAGACACTTGCAGGTCTTAAAGAAAAATTCGGCAAGGATAGCGTCAAGATCATCCGCACCATGCCCAACACCCCCGCAATGGTCGGCGAGGGCATTACCGCCGTCACTCCCAACGAAAATGTCAGCGCCGAAGAGCTTGAATATGCATGCAAGATCCTCAGCGGCTTCGGTCTCGCCGAGGTCATCAGCGAAAATCTCATGGACGCGGTAGTATCGGTCAGCGGCAGCTCCCCCGCGTATGTGTTCATGTTCATCGAGGCAATGGCTGACGCGGCCGTTGCAGACGGCATGCCCAGAGCACAGGCTTACAAATTCGCGGCGCAGGCTGTGATGGGCAGTGCGAAGATGGTCCTCGAAACAGGCAAGCACCCCGGCGAGCTGAAAGACATGGTATGCTCCCCCGCAGGCACCACCATTGAAGCTGTTCGCGTGCTCGAGGAAAAGGGCATGCGCAGTGCCGTTATCGAGGCAATGAAGGCTTGCACCCGCAAAGCCAAGGGAATGTAATTATTCGGAGGTATTTTAGATGGAAAATCAGGTATTGAATGCGATATACAACCGCCGCAGCACTCGCGGTTTTGAGGACACTCCGCTCACTCAGGAGCAGCTTGACACATTGATGAAGGTCGCCACTTCCTCCCCCACTGCGCTTAATCAGCAGTCGTGGCACTTCACCTTCTGCTCGGACAAGTCGGCTATCTCGGCTGTCGAAAAGGAAGTCGGGGATTTGATAATGGCATCCTCGGACGATGCGGCAAAGGAGCGCATGAAATCCCGCAACATGAAGGTATTTTACAACGCGCCCACGGTCGTCTTCATCTCCTCCGATGCTCAGAGCTATTGGGGCAAGCTGGATGCAGGCATTGCCGTGGAAAATCTTGCGCTGGCGGCATATTCCATGGGACTTGGCTCGGTAATTATCGGCATGTGCAAGATGGCTTTTGAAGGCCCGAACGGCGCTGAATTTGACAAGCTGCTCGGTTTCCCCGAAACTCACAAATTCTCTATCGCACTCGCAGTGGGCGTGCCGACCGTCGGCAAGGAAGCTCCCGAAGTCGGTGAAAATAAAATCACAGTGATG
>JBGUUF010000182.1:0-1871 GCA_045133435.1 Acutalibacteraceae bacterium | reverse complement strand
AAAATAATATTTTGCGATTTTTTTTGCGAACTTTCGTCATTATTTCGCATTATATGATTTATTCAACCTCTCAATAATTTATGAAACATATCAAATCATATAATCCCGCAATATCTCGGCGAAACGCCTAAAAATCGGGCTTTTTCTATGTAATTTTGCACTTATCACATGCTTTTCGGTTTCGTTTCATTTGCTTTATTCTATTTATTATGTTTCGTTTCGCAACCTATTCTGATGAATAAAACCAGCTCGGCGGCAGACCAAAACATACTTTTGAATCTGCCGCCGAGCCGGTTTTATTAATTATAAATCGTGAAAAATTTTACTTGAGAACACTGATAGCGTCCATGATAGTCTTTTCGTAGGCTTCCTTGCCGTACTTGTCAACCTCAGCCTTGTTCTTTTCGCCGTGGGTCAAACATCCAGCGCCGCCGATACAGCCGCCTACGCAAGCCATACCTTCAATGAAGTTGCCGTTGAGCACGCCCTTAGAGGCTTTAAGCAGAGCCATGCGGCACTGCTCTATGCCGTCGCAGGGAACGGGCTTATAATCAAAATCAGTGATATTGAGTTCCTTAAGACCCTGAACAATTGCATCTGACACGCCTCCGCTGCGGGCGAAAATTCTGCCGTAGTAGGAAGCATTATCCAGCACGCCCTCGGGCAGTGTGGTTATATCAATTTCCTTGCCGTCAAACAGCGCCTGAAGCTCTTCATAGGTGATTACCGCGTCAACATAGGGTTTTACGTCCTCACGCTTGATCTCCATCTTCTTGGCTGTGCACGGGCCGATAAACACGACCTTTGCATCCGGCTCATTATCCTTGATGTACTTGCCGATTTCCACCATAGGCGAATAGTTGTGCGAAATATGCTCCGACATATTCGGGTAATGCTTGTTGATATACGCGACGAATCCGGGACAGCAGGATGTGGTGAGGAAGCCCTTTTCCACAAGCTCCTGTGTTTCCTTGACTGCGACCATGTCCGCGCCGAGAGCAGCTTCAACTACCGTATAGAAACCCATCTCCTTGAGACCTGTTACCACCTGACCGATTTTAGCATATGTAAACTGGCTGGCGATCGACGGAGCAACCACTGCATACACCTTGTAATTATTTGTAACACTCTTCTTGAGCAGGTCGATTACATTGAGAATGTACGATTTATCGCTTATCGCGCCGAACGGACACTGATATACACATGCGCCGCAGGAAATACACTTATCGTTGTCGATTTTTGCAGCCTTTGTGTTTTCGTCCACCGAGATAGCATCCACCTTGCAGGCGCGCTCACAAGGACGCTTGAGGTTGTGTATAGCGCCGTAGGGACATACCTTAGCGCACATACCGCACTCAACGCACTTGGATTTGTCGATGTGAGCGGTGTGATTTTCGTCAAACGAAATCGCTCCGCGGCGGCATACGCTTTCGCATCTGTGTGCAATACATCCGCGGCATGCTGTGGTAACACTGTAGCCGCCCATCGGACATTCATCGCATGCAATATCAATAACCTCGATCACGTTCGGATTGGACGAATCTCCGCCCATTGCGAGCTTAACACGCTCGGACAGAATTGCGCGCTCCTTGTAAACGCAGCAGCGCATTGTCGGCTCCTTGCCGGGTGTGATGATCTTGGGAATATCTGTAATTTTCTCCATCAAATTTCCTTTAAAGGAAAATCTTGCAACCTCTCTCAGCACTTTGTACTTGAGGTACTGAACTGCGGTATCGAATTTACGCAAAATCCTACGCCTCCAAATAATATTTTAAAAATAACTCACTCGAATTCGCTTGCCCATTTTGTCCAGACAATCTGCCAAATCGTTGACAATACTCATCTTTATGTTAAAGGTGATCGGCAGGTCG
>JBGUUF010000181.1:0-2434 GCA_045133435.1 Acutalibacteraceae bacterium | reverse complement strand
ACACTAAGCGAATGTGGCAAGGAGTTTCAGCTCTATCTAATTACGAAGGTATAGTAAGTCCTGCATATACAGTTTTAAAACCGTCAGATGGTGTATGCACAAAATATTTTGCATATTTGTTTAAGACTGAAAAAAACATCTTTAAGTTTTATCGTTATTCGCAAGGGTTAGTTGATGATACAAGAAATTTAAAATACAATAGTTTTAAGATAATACAAGTAACCATACCTCCTGTTAAAGAGCAACAAAAAAATGTCGCTATCCTCTCAGCACAAGACAAAGTTATCGAGTGTTACGAAAAGAAGATAGAGCAGTTGAAACAGATGAAAAAGTACTATCTGCAAAACATGTTTCCAAAGCACGGAGAGACCGTTCCCAAAATCCGATTCAAAGGTTTTACGGAACCTTGGGAACAAAGGAGAATAAGCGAAATATTGTCTGAAAAGCTAACCAATGGAGTGATTAACTTTCAAAGCACTAAAGAAACCGATGTTCGTCACATCAATGTAATTGATATGTACACACCTGACAAGATACACACTGACGAATTGTCATATAGCGCTCACGATGATTTGGTTGTAAAAAAATGCAATGTTAAGTATGGTGATATTTTCTTGACAAGAAGTTCTCTAAAACCCGAAGGAATTGCTAAACCCAATGTTTTACTATCATTCGGGCGTTTTGTGTTTGATGATCATCTAATCAAGTTAAAAATAGATAACAAGAAGTATGATCCTTATTTTGTGAAGATTTGTCTTGAAAGTCATCAATTAAAAAAACAGTTTATTATGCGATCAAAAACAACTGCGTTTACGACTATTGGACAAAACGATATTGCTAAATGCAATGGATTTTTCCCAGATATTTCTGAACAACGACAAATTGCTTCTTTATTCTCAAGTATTGACGAACTAATCACCCTTCACCAGCGCGAACTTGAAGAAGAAAAGAAAAAGAAAAAAGCCCTGCAGCAGCTTTTGCTGACAGGGATTGTGAGAACGAATTAACACTAAGCGAGGCGGATTTTCCGCCCCGCTGTTCGTGCTTTTATGATTAAAACAGAAAGGAGCTTTTCCATGGATAGAAACGCCTATTCCGAAGCGAATATCAGCCAAATTCCCGCGCTTAAACTATTGCAATCCATGGGCTACACCTATATTTCACCGGAGGACTGCGCCAAGCAGCGCGGCAGCCGCTATCATGTGTTGCTGAAGGATATTCTCCGCGGTCAGCTTCGCAGGCTGAACCGTTATACCTATGCCGGAGCCGAAAACGAGTTTTCTTCCGCGAATATCGAACGAGCGATAGACGACCTTGACGAGCCGCTGTTTGACGGCCTTGTGCGCACAAGCGAAAAGATCTATGACGCGCTGCTCCTCGGCAAAAGCTATCCGGAGGTTGTCGGCGAAGGCAAGCTGCTCAGCTTCAATCTGAAATATATCGACTGGAACGATTTCGGCAACAACGTTTTTCATGTGACCGAAGAATTCGCCGTTGACAGTCAGGACAAGCAGCACAATGCGCGTCCGGATATCGTGCTGTTCATCAACGGTATTCCGTTTGCGGTCATCGAGTGCAAGGCTCCGCATATCTCGGTCGATCAGGCGATAGAGCAGATGATCCGCAATCAACAGCCCGAGTACATTCCCCAGCTGTTTAAGTTTGCTCAGATCGTGATGGCAACCAACAAAAACGAAGTCAAATATGCGACAACCGCGACCGCAAAAAAATTCTGGAACGTATGGAAAGAACAGGATGCGAACCGGCTGCAGGCGGAGCAGGATCGAATGATCCCCGACCGTGTGCCGACGGTACAGGACAGCAATATCATTTCGCTGTTCAGCATCAAACGCGTATATGAGCTGATCCGTTACTTTGTCCTCTTTGACGCCAACATCAAAAAGATATGCCGCTATCAGCAGTATTTCGCTATCAAAGAGATCATCAAAACCATCAACGAAACCGACGAGAACGGCAACCGCCAAAGCGGCGTGATCTGGCATACCCAGGGCAGCGGCAAAAGCCTGACAATGGTTATGCTGGCAAAGTATTTGTTGATGGAGCTTGCTTCCTGCCATCCGCGCGTCGTGATCGTCACCGACCGAAAAGAATTAGATAAGCAGATCGCAGCTACCTTTGCGCATACAAGGCTCAACCCTGCGCGAGCTACCAGCGGCAGACATTTGATTGAATTGGTGAACAGCTCCAAGGCTGACATCATCACCAGTATCATCAACAAATTCAACGCTGCAGAGAATCAGAAAACCCGGAATCTGTCGCGTGATGTGTTTGTGCTGGTCGATGAAAGCCACCGTTCCAATTACGGCTTGATGGCTACCAAAATGCGGAATGTCTTTCCCAACGCGTGTTATATCGGCTTTACCGGAACGCCGTTGATGAAAAGTGAGAAGAACACGATGGCTAAATTCGGCAA
>JBGUUF010000180.1:0-7312 GCA_045133435.1 Acutalibacteraceae bacterium | reverse complement strand
CTATGTTGGCAAGGTACGTTTTATATAATGAATGCGCTTTCTGAAACGACTGTTGTGCAGGGTCAAAAGACAACAAAAACAGTATAACACAAACAGGTTCAAAAGTCAAAAAAAATATTTGCGAAAAGGATACAACGAGTAGTGCGGTAAGACCACATATTCCAAAGGGAAAAAATGACAGGAATTATAACTGTGGCTTGAGGAACATCAAAAATCTTCGATAATACCGACTGTTTATCATCATTGAATAGCGAGAGAGTTAAATTCTGTTTTCAGGGTTCTATTTATTTTGCCTGAAAACCTTAAAAAATCATGATTTCGTGTCCTAACTATTAGAAAGGAAAAAATTTCAGAAAACGCCCCCACAACACACTCTGTATTTCTCCTTATTATGAGAACATTTTTTCAAAAACGGGTCATCAAAAAACCATTTTTCTTTCCGTACAGTGAGAGAACAAAATAATCAACCACACTCATTAGGGTGAAAAAATAATATCAAAGCCTGAGTGCGCATCAGGGCAGGATATTGATAATGTTACATAAGCTGATTTTTCAGCTGCAGTAGCGTAATCGGTACCCTTACCTTGCTGCGCTCTTTTTTGCATGGGTCGGTGCCGATTGGTTCCGACCTGTCTTTCTGTCCTGTCCTGACTGCCCACCGGCGGAAAGGACAAAGCAATGACAGTAGAGTACAAATTCGCAGACGGAACAGTATCAGAGGTAGAGGTATCGGAGGAGATCGGTACATATATTATGGATTCCCGCCGCAAAGAAAATTCTGCCAATCGCAAGGAAAGATACCACTGCAGCTCTCTCGACGCCATCCTTTATGAAGGCAACGAGTTTGGATACGAAGAAGGTAACTATCTGGAGGATCGGGAGGACACAGAGCTTTTAAAGGAATTCCTCAACTGCCTGACAAATACACAGCGCAGAAGGATGCTTCTTTTCATCGAAGGGTGGTCTTTCCGTAATATAGCGGAACAGGAAGGCACCAATCATAAATCTGTTGAGGAGTCAATTAAGGCTGCGCAGAAAAGAATTCAAAAATTTTTGAACAACACCCCCACAAAATGACGTGATTTTCTCCTTATAGTGAAAGACGCAAACAAACGAGCTTTCAGAAAGGAAAAGAAAAGTGAAACACAGCCTTAAAATCAGTGTTTCGGACAAGCCGGTATCCGGCGGCATCGTAGCTTGCAGGAAGATTTCTCTGCGGAAGAAAGTCCTTGACAAGCTGCTTGGCCCTGAACAGAAGGTGACCGTGATCGTTCCCGGGCAGTCGGTCGAGTGTATTTCCATCAAGGAGCTTGCGGTTGGAGGTGCAGTTGATGAGTAGGATACAGCTTCTGAAAAACGTGGTTGACGATCTTCACAGCCTCGCTGACAACATCCGGGCGATTGCCGACGCTCTCGCCGGAGACGAAAACGCATCTGCGGAAAAAGTCACTCCTTCTGCACCGGAACGGCCGCAGCTCACACTGGAGGAAGTCCGGGCGGTTTTGGCGGAAAAAAGTCACGACGGTTTCACCAGGGAGATCCGCGAGCTGTTGTTGAAGTACGGTGCGCCGAAGCTGTCGGAGATTGACCCCGACAACTACGCGGCTCTGATGAAGGACGCGGAGGTGCTTGGCAATGCCACCTAATCAACACGCGCTGCTGTTGGCATCTTCTGCTCACCGCTGGACGAACTGTACACCTTCCGCAAGGTTGGAACAGGAGTTTGCAGACAAGGAAACCGAAGCGGCAGCGGAAGGCACAGCGGCACACGCTCTCTGTGAGCATAAGCTCCGGCGAATGCTGAAGATGCGCTCTAAGAAGCCTCTCAGCCAGTATGATTCCGATGAAATGGACGGTTATACAGATGACTACGTCCAATTTGTCAAAGAAGCCATCGCGGAGGCAAAGCAGTATTGCAAAGATCCGATCATTCTTATTGAGCAGCGCCTTGACTTTTCCTGCTATGTACCGGAAGGATTCGGTACAGGCGACTGTCTGATTGTGGCGGACAAGCTCCTCCATATTATCGACTTCAAATACGGTCAGGGCATTGTGGTCGAAAGTGAAAACAATCCCCAGATGATGCTGTATGCGCTTGGAGCATTACGGCTGTTTGACCACCTCTATGATATCGACACGGTTTCGATGACGATCTTTCAGCCGCGCCGCGAAAACATCAGCACTTGGACAATTTCGGTTGATGAGCTGACTGAATGGGCAGAAAACACACTCAAGCCTAAAGCCGAGCTTGCTTTCAGCGGTAAAGGCGAATATGCCGTAGGAAGTTGGTGCCAGTTCTGCAAGGCGGCAGTCAAGTGCCGCGCCAGAGCGGAAGCAAAACTGGAGCTCGCCCGATATGAGTTCAAGCTGCCGCCGCTGCTCACCGATGATGAGATTGAAGATATTCTCTCCAAACTCGACGATCTGCAGAAATGGGCTAAGGACATCTTTGCTTACGCTCAGGAAGTCGCCATCAATCACGGCAAACAGTGGAACGGATATAAGCTGGTAGCGTCGCGCTCCAATCGTAAATACACCGATGAGACCGCTGTCGCCCAGGCTGCTGTCAAGGCGGGCTACAAGGATATTTACAAGAAATCCCTCATTACCATCACCGAGATGGAAAAACTTATGGGTAAAAAGACATTCGCCAAAGTCTTAGGCGGACTTGTTGTAAAACCACAAGGCAAGCCCACGCTCGTCCCGGCATCCGATAAGCGTGCGGCATTAAATGTAACGGGTGCAAAAGATGATTTCACAGTGATAAAAGGAGAATAAAAATGGCAAATCAGAATTCAACAAAAGTAGTTACAGGTATTGTCCGTCTTTCCTACGCAAACGTGTGGGAGCCCACTTCCGTCAACGGAGGTACCCCGAAGTACGGTGTTTCGCTCATCATCCCCAAGAGCGACAAGAAGACAATCAACGCAATCAACAAGGCAATCGATGCCGCGATTCAGGCGGGCATCGGAAAGTTTGGAGGCAAGATTCCGAACAAAGCTGCGCTGAAACTCCCTCTTCGCGACGGTGACGTTGAGCGTGATGATGAGGCCTATGCGGACAGCTTTTTTGTCAATGCCAACAGCCCTACTGCACCGCAGATTGTTGATCGCGCGGTGCAACCGATTCTTGACAGAACCGAGGTGTATTCCGGCTGCTACGCAAGGGTGTCAATCAACTTTTACGCATTCAATTCCAACGGCAACCGCGGTATCGCCTGCGGCTTGGGTAACATCCAGAAGGTCAGGGACGGCGAACCCCTCGGCGGCAGAACATCGGCAGCGGATGATTTTTCTTCCGACTTTGATGATGACGATGATTTCCTTGCCTGACATCGGATAACATTCGGGGCTGAACATATATCTCAGACACACAATTTCACTCCTCTTTATTTTGCCCTGAATTTATCATAACACGGAGAAGCAGTGAGTCCTCTTGCCGCTTCTCCGTCAGGAGGTTATATGAAACAGATAAACATCGATATTGAAACCTTCTCCTCAGAACCGCTTGCCAAATGCGGCGTGTATAAATACGCGGAGTCACCGGATTTTGAAATACTTCTGTTCGGTTATGCTGTTGACGGCGGCGAAGTTCAGGTGGTTGATCTGACTGCCGGAGAAACAATTCCGGACGAGATTGTCAAGGCACTGACCGATGAATCTGTCATTAAGTGGGCGTATAACGCACAGTTTGAGCGCATCTGTATTTCCCGGTTCCTTGGCTTACCCACCGGACAGTATCTCAATCCGGCTTCATGGCAGTGCACGATGGTATGGGCAGCTACGCTCGGCTTGCCGCTGTCATTGGATACGGTCGGTGCCGCGCTCAAGTTGCAAAAACAGAAATTGAAGGAAGGCAAAGACCTGATCCGTTACTTCTGTACCCCGTCCAAGAATCGCGAAGGACGAATGATCCGGCATTACCCGAAAGACGCTCCGGACAGATGGGAAACCTTCAAGGCATACAACAAGCGTGATGTAGAAACCGAAATGGGCATACAGGTGAAGATCGCCAAGTTCCCCGTTTCCGAGAGCGAGTGGATAAATTACACGCTCGATCAGCAAATCAATGACCGCGGTATTATGCTCGATATGCCGTTTGTCAAAAACGCGATCCGCTGCGATAACGAGTTCAAAGACACACATTTGCGGATGGCGCAGCATCTGACAGGGCTTGAAAATCCCAACTCCCCCGTACAACTGAAAGAATGGCTGTCTGAACAGGGCGTCGAAACCGATTCACTCTCAAAACAGACTGTGGCTGAACTGATAGAAGCCACCGATGGCGAAGTTGAGAAAGCGTTGGTGCTGCGTCAGGTGCTCGCCAAGAGCAGCGTTAAGAAATACACGGCTATGGAAACCGTGGTCGGCTCCGATAGCCGCGCAAGAGGGTTGATCCAGTTTTACGGAGCCAACCGTACCGGCAGATACGCGGGACGGCTCATACAGGTGCAGAATTTACCGCAGAACCATCTTCCGGATTTGCAGGAGGTTCGCTCCCTGATTCGTGACGGTAAGTTCGATGCGGTCGAAATGCTGTATGACTCCGTGCCGCAGGTGTTGTCCGAGCTGATCCGCACCGCTTTCATCCCAAAGCCCGGCTGCAAGTTCTATGTGGCTGACTTCGCTGCAATCGAAGCGCGTGTAATCGCGTGGCTGGCAGGTGAATCTTGGAGAATGGATGTCTTTAAGGACGGCGGCGATATCTACTGTGCTTCGGCATCTCAGATGTTCAAGGTTCCGGTTGTCAAACATGGCGTCAACGGTCATTTGCGACAGAAAGGTAAAATCGCGGAGCTGGCTCTCGGATACGGCGGTTCTGTCGGTGCGCTGAAAGCAATGGGCGCAATAAACCTCGGGCTGCAGGAAAGTGAGCTCAAACCGCTGGTGGATATGTGGCGAAACTCTAACCCGCGCATCACAAAACTGTGGTGGGATATTGATAAGTCTGCCAAAGAATGCATCAAGGAGCGCAAACCCGCAGAAGTGCATGGTATTCACTTCATTTATCAGAGCGGAATGATGTTCGTTCGACTCCCGTCAGGCCGAAACCTTGTATATGTAAAGCCACGCATCGGCAGAAATCAGTTTGACGGCGAAAGCATCACCTACTTTGGCGTCGGTGAGCAGAAAAAGTGGACAAAGCTTGAAACCTACGGTCCCAAACTCGTGGAAAACATCGTACAGGCAACGGCTCGGGACATTCTCGCTGAAGCTATGCTGAGACTCAGCCGCTGCGGATACAACATCGTCATGCATATTCACGATGAAGCGGTTATCGAAGCACCGGAGGAAACCTCGCTTAATCACATTTGCACTGTGATGGCAGAGTGTCCGTCCTGGGCACGGGGACTGCTTCTGAGAGCTGACGGTTATATCTGCGATTTTTATAAGAAAGATTAAGGTGAAAACAAATATATGAGTGTAAACAAATTCAACAGCGAGGGCTATGTCGATCCGACGGCATACGAAGCTCTCACCATCATAGAAAAAGAGGTCAGGGCGAAAAAAGCATATCGGCCTGTGGTGTATGTCTGTTCACCGCTGACCGGTGACGTGGAACGGAATACAGCAAACGCCAAAAGATACTGCCGTTTCGCGGTCGAAAAGGGATGTATTCCCATAGCGCCGCATCTGTATTTCCCGCAGTTTATGGACGACAACGTTTCTGCCGAACGCAAGCTCGCATTGTATATGGATATAATCCTGCTGTCAAAATGCGCGGAGCTTTGGGTGTTCGGCGATTACATCTCCAAAGGAATGTCAATGGAGATCGCCAAAGCGAAAAAGAAAAATCAGCCTATCAGGTACTTCACCGTAGGCTGCGAGGAGGTCAGTGTTAAATGAAAATAGCGGTCGGCAACAGCCGTATGGATAAAAAATGGAAAAACCGCGAAATATCATGGGAAGATTTCTGTAAAAAGGTCAGTGTTACCCAACGCACTACGGAAACAGTGGAAGAGTATCGCAAGCTCAGAAAAGGTCGGCAGGACAGCATCAAGGATGTCGGTGGCTTTGTCGGAGGGCATCTGAAGGAAGGTCGCCGCAAAAACGGTAATGTTCTCTGCCGCTCAATGCTCACCCTCGACATAGACTACGGCACTCCTGATTTCTGGGATGAAATTAAGATGTTCTCGGGTTTCAGATGCTGCGTATACTCTACCCACAAACATACACCTGAGAAGCCGCGCCTCCGTCTTATTATTCCCTTATCCCGCGAAGTGAGTGAGGACGAGTACCCGGCGCTCGGTCGGATGGTTGCAAAGGAACTCGGCATCGACCGGTTTGATGATACCACCTACGAACCGTGTCGGCTGATGTATTGGCCTTCAACCTCCGTCAACGGAGAATTCTTCTTTGACACACAGGACGGAGAAGATCTCAATCCGGATACTTATCTTTCAAAATACATCGATTGGCGCGATGCATCTACTTGGCCTGTTTCTTCGCGTCAGTCTGAAGTAATAAAACACACCCTCAAAGAGCAGGCTGACCCGACCACCAAGCCGGGAGTTGTCGGCGCATTCTGCCGTGCCTACACAATTGAGGACGCTATCGAGTCGTTTCTTCAGGACGTATATGAGCCTTCAGCGATGGAAGGCAGGTACGATTATAAACCCGCGGACTCTGCCGCAGGTTTGGTTATCTACGGCGACAAGTTCGCGTACAGTCATCACGCTACCGATCCAGTTTGCGGGCAGCTGCTCAATGCCTTTGATATTGTTCGTCTGCATAGTTTTGCAGATCTCGATGAAAACGCATCCGCTGATACGCCTGTGACAAAACTTCCGTCCTACAAAGCCATGTGCGACTTTGCCCTTCAGGACAGCAAGGTAAAAGTTGTATATGCACAGGAACGACAGGCTGAAGCTGCTGCAGAATTTTCTGATGAAGATTGGGAAACCCGTCTGGAAATCGACAAGACGGGCAATATTAAAAACACCCTGCGTAATCTGACGCTGATTCTGGAGCATGATGAAAACCTGAAAGCAATCGTGTTCAATCAGCTTGCAGACAGCATGGAGATCAAAGGCGAAGTGCCGTGGAAGCATCCGGCGAAGTATTGGCGTGACGCCGACGACGCACAGCTCATAAGCTATATAGATTCTCGTTACGGAAACTTCTCGGCGCGGAATTATGATATTGCGGTCACAAAAGTTGCCGATGACCGTTCTTATCATCCTATTCGTGAAATGTTCGAGTCGCTTCCGGATTGGGACAAAACCCCGCGTGTCGAAACCGTCCTGATTGATTATCTTGGTGCTCAGGATAATCCCTATGTCAGAGCGGTTACGCGAAAGGCTCTGTGTGCG
>JBGUUF010000179.1:0-19884 GCA_045133435.1 Acutalibacteraceae bacterium | reverse complement strand
ATATATATTGTTTTTAGCCGAAGGTTATTTATTTTCCAAGATTTAAATTTAATATTTGATAATTTGTTATGAAGTTTGCGCCGACCAAACCTGAAGAAGGAGGTTGTGTGTAAAATCATGGAAGTGTTATGGTTAGTTATCGGTCTGTTGATCGGCGGAGCTGTCATGGGCTTTGTCGGTTATAAATCGGGATATTCCAAACGCAAGAAGGTCGCCGAAGCTGCTATAGGCTCGGCGGAGGAAGAAGCTGTACGCATAGTTGACGAGGCCTGCAAGGCTGCCGAGTCCAAGCGCAAGGAGATCGTGCTGGAGGGCAAGGAGGAAATTCACCGCCTGAGAGCCGAAAACGACAAGGAACTGCGCGAAAGAAGAAGCGAAGCCAACAAGCAGGAAAAGCGCAATCAGCAGCGCGAAGAATATCTCAACAAGAAAATCGAACAGGCTGAAAAGAAACTTGAACAGGTTTCCGCAAGAATGAAACAGGCCGACGAGAAATTCGCCGAGGCCGAGGATTTAAAACGCTGTCAGCTGGAAATTATGGAGAAAATTTCCGGATTCACCACCGAGCAGGCGAAGGAACAGCTTCTCAAGACACTTGAGGATGAGTTGGTCCACGAAAAGGCCCTCAAGATCAAGGAATTTGAGCAGCAGACCAAGGACGAAGCCGAAAAGAAGGCGAGAAACATCATCTCGCTCGCTATTCAGCGCTGTGCCTCCGACTATATCGCCGAGGCCACTGTATCGGTAGTCTCCCTGCCCAATGACGAAATGAAGGGCCGCATTATCGGCCGCGAGGGCAGAAACATCCGCGCTCTCGAAACCGCCACGGGCGTTGACATCATCATCGACGATACACCCGAAGCCATTACATTGTCGTCCTTTAATCCTGTGCGCCGCGAGGTTGCCCGCATCGCTATGGAGCGTCTTATTTCGGACGGCAGAATCCACCCCGCCCGCATTGAGGAAATGGTGGACAAGGCAAACCGCGAAGTCGAATCCACTATCAAAGAAGAGGGCGAAAAGGCCATGTTGGAGGCCAATGTCATGGGTCTCCACCCCGAATTGATCAAACTGCTGGGAAGGCTGCGTTACCGTACCAGCTATGGTCAGAATGTTCTCAAGCACTCACTCGAAGTATCGGCTATTGCCGGCGCAATGGCTGCCGAGCTGGGCATCGACCCCACCGCATCCCGCCGCGCAGGCTTACTGCATGACATAGGCAAGGCCTTGGATTACGAAATCGAGGGCAGCCATGTTGACATCGGCGTTGACGTTGCAAGAAAGTACAGAGAGCAGGATCACATCATCCACGCTATCGCCGCCCATCACGGCAACGTGGAAGCTACATCTATCACCGACTGTCTCGTGCAGGCCGCTGATGCACTCTCCGCAGCGCGTCCGGGTGCCCGCAGAGAGAACGTCGAAAGCTACATCAAGCGTCTCCAGCGTCTGGAGGAGATCGCAAAATCCTTCAACGGCGTCTCCGACAGCTATGCAATTCAGGCGGGTCGCGAGGTTCGCGTGCTGGTCAAGCCGGAGGTCATCGGCGACGAGGATATGGCATTTGTTGCAAGAGAAATCTGCAAGCAGATCGAAAATGAGCTGGATTATCCGGGTCAGATCAAGGTAAATGTCATCCGCGAGAGCCGCGCATCCGAGTTTGCAAAATAAACTTGAAAATTCAAATCCCCGAACACAGGACGAAATATTCCTGCGTTCGGGGATTTTTTCGCATGTTTAATTATCGGCACAGATCCGCCATATCCTGCGGCAGAGGTGCTTTGAACTCCATCGGCTCGCCCGTTATCGGGTGGTTGAAATTCAATTGACCGCAGTGGAGCGCCTGCCGCCCAATCAGATCCCACGAACCGCCATACATATCATCACCCGCCAGCGGCATTCCGAGCGAGGTGAAATGCACGCGGATCTGGTGAGTGCGCCCTGTCTCCAGATGAATTTCGAGCAGCGTGAGGTCGTGTGCATTACCGTTCGGCGCGATGAGGTGCATATTTTTCAGCGCCGTCCAATGAGTGACCGCGCTGACACCGCCCTCCCCCACTTCGCGCTGAATACCGTGCCCTTCCATAATTCGGATAGGCGCGTCGATAGTGCCGCTGCCCGTAAGCGTGCCCTGACATATCGCATAATACACCTTATCGGTGTGACCGTGCAGCAGTGAAGCCGCGTGGCTATTCTTCGCAGTAAGCACAAGCCCCGTGGTATCGCGGTCAAGGCGGTTTATCACGCGGAATGCAGAATTCGGCTCGCCTTGCTCAATAAGGTGAGCCGAAAATGCATTGGCGAGGGTATCAATAACATGGTCGCGCGCGGGGTGAACCGGCATGCCCGAAGGTTTGTTGATGACCGCGATGTGCTCATCCTCATAAATTATATCTATCGAAATTTTGTTAGGAATTGTGGGGTTCTCGTCGTCGGGAATATTGAGCGCGACAACGTCACCGCCCCGCAGAGGGTCAACGGTGCGTATATGCTGACCGTTGGCAGTAATCCCCATAGGCACGCGCTTGAGACGTTTGATCAGACGATAGGACACCCCGCATTTTGCGCGAAGAAAATTATTGACCGAAATGCCGTCCATCTCCTGCGCAACCGTAAATGTGATATAAGCCATATTTTATAAATCCTTTGCCGAAATAATTCTTGACTTGATGTAAAATTTCCCATATAATAGTTTCGTGGCATTGTCCGCACATAATGAAATATTGCACGCGGTAGGCGGTTAAGTCTCCTCCCCTTTTGATTTAATAAAACAGAAAGGGAGGTGTCGCATTATGGAGTACATAATTTGTCTTATTGTAATACTAATTACTTTAGAGCGTATCTTCAACGGCAAAAAAATTAACCGCCCCAGCGACCAAACTGTGCGGCTAATTTTTTAACCTAAAACATTTTGGAGACTAACCGCCTACGCAATTTTCATCGCGGGCAATGCCACCCTCTATTTTTATTATAATTCATAATGTGCGGTTTGTCAATCTGCTCAGACCAAAAAACTCCTTGACTTGACGGGAATTTTCCCATATAATAGTTTCGTGGCATTGTCCGCACATAATGAAATATTGCACGCGGTAGGCGGTTAAGTCTCCCCCCATTTTTACGGATGAGGGAGGTGTTGCACTATGGAATACATAGTTAGTTTGATTATAGCATTAGTTGTTCTCGAACGCATTTTTAATGGCAACAAAAAAAATTAACCGCCCCCACGCCAATGGTAACGGTTAATTTTCATAATTAATTCTTTATTCGGAGGCTAACCGTCTACGCAATTGATTCGCGGACAGTGCCACCTCTATTTTTATTATAATTCATAATGTGCGGTTTGTCAATGACCTGCCCTTTAAATTTCAACTGCAAATTTTCCGCGGCTCCACAGCCACATCGGGGTATGTATATCTATCGGAACCAAATCCGTCCCGTCGAGCAGCTCCGTCCAACGGTCTGCGGCAAGCTGCTGAACATCCGACCTTTCCGCCTCGGCTTGGGAAATAATGCCCAATCTTTGGCTTGCCTGAATCACATGTGTATCGGGCGCGACGGTTATATTTTCCCTGTCGGTGAAATTAATATCGGTATACTGCTCCAACACATACAGCCAATAGTTGCATATCTTATTCCCTCCCAGATACGGGAAGGCTTTTTTATTTTTGGCGATATACTCCTTGGTCTTTTTCACCGAATACTCATTCAGATTAAACAAATTTCGGATGTCGCCGCCTAGCTTGCTCTCGATGGTATCGCACAAGGTTCGCCAGATGACAGGCTGTTTATTGGGCTGAAGCGCCACCTTGTGATCCACCAGATATTTTCGGAGCGTATCTTCTTCCATATCGCACACGAGCCTGCTGTCAAACACCTGCCGCGCGTCCTCGTCGCGATACATGCGGTTGGCGCACTCCCACAGGACATAGGAATTCCGCTGATAATTCAGCGACATCGGCAGCGTGAAATACATATAATTTTCTTTTGAAGATTTCTCTAACCCCGGGTTTTCATCCTCGGGCATTTTTTCTCCGCCCAGTAATCCATCCCTATGCGCCGCCAACAGCTTATACACTCTCTCGATAATTTCTTCTGAATTTTCCATATAAAAGCCCTCCTGAATCACACTAATAAAGTCAAATTGTTCGGTTTAAATAATTATTGTATGCCCAAAAAGCTACCTCTTCGCCCGAACCATCCAACAAGCTGAAAAGGGCGTATTCCATAATATAAACCCACTCGCTCAACAGCTCGGTCTGCTCGGCAGTGAGAATCTTATTGCTCCCCAGCATGCCGCTTTCACTTGACCAGCACCTCGCAAGATAAGTTATCGAATAAATATCCGAAATTATGTTTCGGTCAACAGATTCCTTTTCAAATTCCTGCGCTAAAACCTTCATGCACTCCATAATTTCTGTAAAGTTATCCTCATTCAGTTCACCTTTAAAGGGGCGCAGATGTCCCAAAAATCCGTTTTCCCACTTAGGATTGTATATATCTGCGTTTCTTCCCGAGTGAAATGACAATAATTCCTTTGCTTCTGAAATCGTCATTGCTTGTACTCCTTAAATCATTGTTTCTTCAAAAATTCTTTTACCTGCTCCAAATCGTCGAATTTCGCAAACAAAATGTTCTCGATCTCTTCATCTGGCTGCCACAAATCGGGTATCATTATCGGCTTGCAACCTGCCCTATATGCCGCCAAAAGACCGCTGCGCGAATCCTCCAGTGCATAGCAGTTTGCGGGATTTTCTCCCACTGCCTCACACGCTTTCAAATAAATATCAGGCTCCGGCTTGGATTTCTCCACCATATCGCCGCAGACTATCGCGCTGAAATATTCATAAACACCTGTTTCCTTTAAGTGATTTTCAACCTCCCATTTCGACGAGGATGAAGCCACAGCTAATTTATAATTTTGCTCTTTCAGATATTCGAGCAGCACATACAATCCCTTTTTGACGGGGACGGTATTTTCCGAATAATATTGCGTCAGAAATTCCTTGCTGTATTTTTTCAGCTCTGCTTCGTCGCATCTGTCGCCGAATTCCTCCTGCCAGATTTTCCTTGACATCTCGACGTTCATTCCCAACGTCTTGTGCACCATATATCCTGCCTTGCCTATGCCGATCTTCTCGCCCGCATAGTCCCATGTCATCACAAACACGCGCTCCGTATCAAACATAAGTCCGTCCATATCAAATATCACTGCATTCATAAAAAATTCTCCTGTCAAAATTTAATTACCGCATTTTCCGCACTCCGAACAGCCGTTGCATATCATCCGACTGCCGCAGGTATTGCATCGCGGGCGAAATGTCGGACAATATGTATCAACCGAGCCGAAAAGGTCGGTCTGCGCGGGCTGCAATTTGAAAACTATCTCCCGCCCCTTGAAGCTCATGCCCGATTTGTACGCCATTTCGCTCTGCACCGACTTGTTCGGAATGGTATACAGCCTGCCGTCCTTGACGAATTTCGTTCCCGTCTCCATGAAGCAAAACGTCACATTGTGCGCCTTGCACTCGTCGTGCAATATCTTTACCCAGTCGAAATTACATATCCGCGAGCCGTCGTAATTCTCGCCGCCCGCAACCACCTGTTCTATCTGCCCGCTTGCCAGATAGTTGCCAATGTGGATTTCCCCGATAAACGGTGCGCACATTATGCCCTTGTGCCTGAACGGCAGGTCGAGCAGTATCGGTATGCGCTCATCTGCGCGGCGCTGATTCTCGCAGGTCACGTTAAAGAACACATTCTCCCAGCCGTTGCCCCAGTCGTCGGGCAGACAATCGGCAACTCGCTGCGGACGCTTGGTGAGCAGGAAGAATATCACGTCGCTACGGGTGCGGATCATGTCCCATGCCTCGCCGCGCCACTTATCGGCTTCCGCTAAAAAGAAGTCGGAGGTCATGCAGACCCGAAGCTCCTCTCCGCTTTTCACCTTATAATTGCCGTGCCTGTCCTTTTGCAGTGGATAGTTGAAGCCGCTGCCCGTGCGATAAATATGTGAGCCGTCCTTGCCCGAGCGCGTCTTGTCTAAATAATACATGTAGCAATTCGCGCAGCCCTCGCTGATCTTGATGCAGCCGTGCCACGGATTCCATATGTCATGCAATGCCATCCACCTCCGAATTTTAATTCATAATTATTGTGAAATTACAAACAACGTCCTATTCGAGCATTTTTATATGATTTGGATTTATCAGCAATTCTACTATAACAAATCAAAAGCCTGCGGTCAAGGTACAAATTACCGTCCGCAGGCTTTGAATTTTATATGCTTATCCAGCCGAATACGTCAGCGATGGAGCTTATCAGAATGATGATAAGGAACACAGGCGCGAGGTATTTAATAACAAAATTGTAGAGCTTCTGACGCTTGAACTGCGAGGAGAGCTTGACTTCCTCCGCAACCTTGTCGCGTCCCACAACACGCATTATCAGTATGCAGGTGAAGAGTGCGGAGATCGGCATCATCAACGAGTTGGTGAGGAAGTCGAAGAAACCGAGTATCGACATGCCGAGTATCTGAACGAAATTCCATGCGCCGAAGCCCAGTACACAGGCCGTACCGAGCGCGATAACTATGACCAGCATCACGATATTGCTCTTGGTGCGGCTCCAGCCAAGCTCGTCCATAAAGGTCGCAACGCTTGTCTCAAACAGTGAAATTGCGCTGGTAAGTGCCGCAAACAGTACCATGAAGAAGAATATAGCGCCGATGACGTTCGACATACCCATGCTTTCAAAGACCTTTGGAATGGTAATGAACATCAGCGAGGGACCTGCCTGCAATGTCTCCATATCGCCACCCGAAAATGCGAACACGGCGGGAATAATCATAAGTCCCGCAAGCACTGCGATACCGGTATCGAAAAGCTCGACCTGCTTGGTGTTTTTCTCAATGTCAGAATCCTTGCTCAAATAAGAGCCGTAGGTGTAAAGTATACCCATTGCAAGCGACAGCGAATAGAACATCTGTCCCATAGCCGCTACAACTGTCATAAATGAGAAATTCTTAAAATTCGGGATGAGGAAATATTTAACACCCTCCCATGCGCCCGGACGGGTGACGGAGTATACCGCCGTAATTACGGCGAGCACCACCAGCATGGGCATTACGATCTTAGAAACCTTTTCTATGCCGTTCTTAACGCCTGCCGCGATGACCAAAAATGACATGAGCGCGAAAATTACAAAGCATATCTCGGAAGTGACCGAGTTTGCGGTAAATGTGTCGAAATAACCGTCGGTCGCCAGTGCAGTCGAATTACCTCTGAGGTACTCAAACAGATACTTCACGACCCAGCCGCCGATAACGCAGTAATACGGTGCGATGAGGATAGGGATTATCGCATTTATCCAACCGCCGAACTTGAGCCATTTCTTATTGCCGAAGGACTGGAATGCACCCACAGGGCTTTTGCCTGTCATACGACCCAGCGCAGTCTCAGACATCATCAGCGCATAGCCGAAAGTCAGCATGAGTATCAGATAGACCAGCAGGAACATGCCGCCGCCGTATTTTGCCGCCAGATAGGGGAATCGCCAGATATTGCCCAGACCTACCGCCGAGCCTGCCACAGCCAAAATGTAACCCAGATTGCCCGAGAATTTAACTCTCTGTTTGGATTCACCTTGGGTGTCAACAGAATTATTTTTCTTTTCCATATAAACCTCCAAAAATTTTTAACAATGATTTTATTATTATATCACAATAATAGCGTTAATTCAACTGAAAATTCATTGATTTTGCAATTTTTCTGTCAAAAAAAGCGGAACAAACGACTGTTAACTGTCATTCGCCCCGCTTTTACTGTATTACGCCAGTAATTTTCTCAATTCTGCCGCCTTTTGTTCTAAAGCCGCGTCATTCAATTTTTCAAACAGCGCTTTGCAGTTCAAGATCACTTGATATGAGTAATAATAAAAGCTGTAAAACAAATCGTCGGGATTTCCGTTGCTCTCCCGTAAGGCATAGTGAGCCTATGCCACGGAACATCCGAAATTTTCAGACTTTTAATGTAAGTCTTGCTTTCATCCATATCATTTCATCTCCTCTGGGATGTTAAAAAACTAAAACTTGTCCATTGAGACGTCAGCCGCATCGAGCAGAATAAAGGCTGCGAACAAACCGCTCTCGCGCTCATTGTCCTTATTTTCAGCTTTCTTTTTCTTGCGAAAAAAATCAAAAATACCCATTCCGGTTTCTCCTTTTTATTCAGTCAAATTGATTCCCTCAGCTTCAAGCCGCACATTGTAAAAGAACCGCACCCAGTCGAGATCATTCTGCATTTTTTCGCGCATGGCGATAAGCCGCCGCTTGCCCAGCCGTCGGTCGAGCAGGGCGAACACTCTCACCAGCGGATCGGCGCTTTCCAAACTCAGCTCGATGCTCTGATCGTCATATTCCTCAAATGCGCGGTAAAAGAACCTCTGGTCGAAGCTCCCGCTGTCGAGCGCCGCCTGCCGTACCTGCTCCCAGCGCTCTTGGGAAATCTCTCTGCTATCAGATAATGCTTCAATTTCCCGCCGAGCTTCCGACTCGGCAATGCAGTATTCGTAATAGCTGCTTTTGAGCACTTCCTCACCGTCCAGACGAATGGCGGCGCGTCCCTCGTGGTCGGGGCATTTGCTGTATGATGTGGCGAAATATTGAATTCTCCCACGCAGTGCGGGGCAAAGATGATCCTGCTCCAGTTTTTTGCGCGTTCCGCTCCATGTCGGCATAGTTTTATCCCTCGTCTTTCATCATAAATATAAGCAAAAAGCGGCTTACCGAATTGCTCTGCACAGCCGCTTTACTGTTATAATCACAAAATTTACATACCGAAATAATCCAGCGGCTTGCCCTGCGCGTGGCGTTTCAGGCAGTAGAAATAAATCATGTATGCATACGCCGAGCGGTAGGTTTCCTTAGAGTGGACCTCGTAATATTCCTTTTCGCCCACTGCGATCTGAACTTTATTCTTGCTGATGCAGCTCATCTTTGATATTTCATTGAAGTGCCACACATATGTCTTGGGACCGATGCACTCCAGTTCGCCCGCCTCGTTGCGCTCATATGCCTTGTCGCCAACGAACTCGATGCGGTCGCAGTAGAGGGCAAAGGTTCCCTCCGCCATGATTCTGTTGGGATGGGCGCGCTTGGATTTTATAAGTTTATCAGCATGGCTGATGAGCAAGGGAGTTTCGCCTGTCTGGTCATAATTGCCCTCGGACACCAGCTTGACAGCCTGCTCGCGCTGATATGCATCCCACTTGTCGATAGAGTCAAATATCACCTCGTCGCCCTCGAAGAAGCCGTAGTGATTCATCGTCACAGTATAGCCGCATTCCGTGCAGCCTATGGAATCGCCGTCGCTCTTCATCGAACTGAGCTTACCGCACTTCGGGCACTGGTAAAGCGCACGCTCCGCGCCGTCGAGCAGATCATGTCCGTGATAATACGACATCTGCTCGCGCTGATAATCCATATCGTTGAAATCCATAGCCTCGCAAAGTGCGGCATATATTTCATCGACCGACATCTTTGCAAGCTCGTCGGCCTCGATAACTCTCACCAGCTCACATGTGACCTTGCCCCTGCGCCACGAATTCGCCCATCTCGGGTGGGTGAGATAGCCGCCCTTGGTGTTGAATATCGCAACAGGCAGCTTAAACTGCTTAACCAGCTTTGCGGTCGCAGAGGAAATGTGGCTGGTCTTGGCATTAAAACAGCAGTTAGCTTCGGGGAATATCAGCACACTGCCGCCGTCCTTCTTTGCCTGAAGTGCCTCCTTGATGGAGGTCAGATCCATCTGAGCGCGCACTATCGGGATAGGCTCGGCGATGTGTCTTACAAATCCGTTAAATATCTTGTGCTTAAAGAGATGGTCGCTCGCCAATGCATGCACCACGCCCGGCACCGAGCAGATGACCATCAGCGGGTCGAGCTCGCAGGTGTGATTGCCCAAAATCAGATACGGCTGATCTTTTTTCAAATCGTTCTTAGTTCGCCTGAAATTAGCAAAGCATCTGAGAAAAAGATTTAAAAGCGGTCTGGCTACTTTAAACCATATCTTATGGCGGGTGCGGTTGTATTTCTGCACCTTTTTCTTCTTTTTGGCAGACTTATCCTTTTTGTCCTCTTTTTCAGCTTTATCGGTCTTTTCAACGCTTTCCAACAAAAAATCACTTCCCAAACTATTGTCATATAGAAATAATTATATCAGATTTTGCAAATTATGTCACCCTTTTTTAATTAAATTTTGTTTAAATCAAGAAAAAAATTTGTATAATTTATATTTGACTCGATAAAATTCCACCTCGGAAGACTTAATTGACACTAAAAAAACTTTACAATGCATAAATAATATGTAAGTTTTAATTGCAAATCTCGGAAACATATGGTATATTTTAATTAGCTGTATTTGATGCCGTGATTTTCGACGCATATACTGCGACATTGTCTCGGAAAGCACGGCGGGCAATTTCAGTGAAAAATATCTTTTAAAAAGGAAAGAGGTCATCTTTTAATGGTAGTAGTAAACACGGATTACATCACAGGCCAACAGCTGCAAATTCTATCTATCGTCCGCGGCAGTGTGGTCATGACCAAGCACCTCGGCTCTGACATCGGCGCTTCATTTAAAACTCTGGTGGGCGGGGAGATCGTCGCATACACCGATATGCTCAACAACGCCCGCGAGATCGCCACAAGTAGGATGATCGAGGATGCACAGCGCTTCGGCGCTGACGCGGTGGTCAATGTGCGTTATACCACATCATCGGTCATGCAGGGCGCGTCCGAAATACTCGCGACAGGCACAGCGGTAAAATTCATCAATTAACACACAGCAGTTTTAAGGAGAAATCAAATTTATGCGGCAGCTTGACATTAAGGATATAAAGGAAAAATTGCTGAAATTTGTTCGCAGTGAGGTATTCAGCTATTTGTTCTTCGGAGTCTGCACGACACTCATAAATATCGTCACTTTTCAGCTTTTTTATTCGGTGATGGGCGTTCCCACGCTTATTTCCAATGCGATAGCGTGGGTATTTTCGGTTGCATTTGCCTACGTCACCAACCGCACCTTCGTCTTCCACAGCAAGGAAAATTCCCCTCAGGGCATTCTGTGCGAGCTTTCGGCATTTGTTGGGGCAAGGCTGTTCTCGCTGATTTTTGACGAGGTAATAATGTGGCTTATGGTAGACGTCATGGGGTACACAGCCATCGAGCGTTTCACGGCGCAACTGCTCAATATGGACGTGCAGGACGCAAAATCCCTTATAGCCAAGGTCTGCGCAAATGTCGTGGTAATGATATTGAATTTTCTCTTCAGCAAGCTATTTATTTTCAAGAAAAAGTAAATATAATCCAAAAAAGGAAGGTAAAGATCAACAATGGATAACAATTTTAACACCATCACTGATTCCACTGATGCAGTTTCTGCGCAGTCAGTCGAAGCCAATCCCGATGACGCTTCAACTGCATCAAATCAGGCGACGACGGTCACCTCTGCATTCTCGGACGACAGCACCCATCGCCTGATGAACAGCAGTGGACAGCAGATTCCCCAGCCTTATCAGACCATGCCGAATCAAACTCAGCCGACTGCACCGCAATATGCTCAGTATCAACAGCAGGCTCAGCCGGTCGCACCCCAGTATGCTCAGTATCAACAGCAGGCTCAGCCGACTGCACCGCAGTATGCTCAGTATCAACAGCAGGCTCAGCCGGTTGCACCTCAGTACGCTCAGTATCAACAGCAGGCTCAGCCGGTCGCACCGCAGTATGCTCAGTATCAACAGCAGGCTCAGCCGGTCGCACCGCAGTATAACCAGTATCAACAGCAGGCTCAGCCGGTCGCACCGCAGTATAACCAGTATCAACAGCAAGCTCAGCCAGTCGCACCGCAGAATCAGCAGGTGACATATATAATGGTTCCGGTCAAACCACTGCCTCAGCCCTGCACACGTGAAGCCAGAAAGCTCTACAGAAAGCATTGCAGCCGCATAGGATGGGCGGCAATGGCGGATATCGGTCTTATGTTCGCTGTGCAGATTTTAGTCTCTTATTTGGGCGTGTATATTTATTCGATTCTCAGGGCGACAAACGTGGTTTCTGAGATCGACAACGTCTCATTAAGTACCAATATAACTATGCTCGCTATGGCTATTTCGGCATTGGTGGGCAACCTTGTTCCCTCGTCGGCCCACGGACGCAAATGGCGAGTGAAATTCACCGACCCCTTTAAGGGTGATAAGCTCAAGCCCGGATTCGTTCTTACCGCGACTATAACCGCTATCGGCGTCAATTTCATATGGGGCATAATCTACAACATCATTACCTATTCGCCCGATGCCACAAGCTCTGAGGGATATACTCAGTACAACACGCCGCCTGTGGCGCTGTGGCTCATGGTTATCTGGACCTGCGTTATCGCCCCTGTAACCGAAGAATATATGTTCCGCGGCATATTCATGCGCATGCTCTCCAAATACGGCACTACATTTGGCATCGTTACCTCGGCGCTCATGTTCGGTCTGATGCACGGCAATCTTGCCCAGACTCCCATGACGTTTATGATAGGTCTTATCATGGGCTATGTAGCCGCTAAGTCGGGCAACATCCGTCAGGCAATATTTATCCACGCGGTCAACAACACATTTGTTACGCTCCCGCAAATCATATTGTATTACTGCCCCGAATCGGAAGGTCTGCTCAACCTGCTGTATCTCGTGCTTGAATTGGCTATGATGATATTTGCGATCGTGGCACTCATCCGCTTTGCAGTGATCCGCAGTAAGGGCAAAAAGGCGCGCGCGCTCCGTCTCGCTCAGGGTCAGAACGTGATTTACAAAGAGGAAGCCCGCTGGATGGATATTGAGATCCCCGAAAAGCACATGAGAACAGAATTCGTGCTGGTCAAGCATAAATTCCTGCACTTCGCCACCTCGGTCGGTATGGTATTCTTCATACTGTATTGCCTCCTGTCAATACTTCTCAGCATGATCACTTACTAAAATTACAGTGTTTGCGGTTCTCACCACATACAGCCGGTGAGAGCCGCAAAAAATTCAAAAAGGATGGTCACAAATATGAAAAAGCTCTGCGAGTTGTTTTTTGCCGCAATACTGTCGCTCGCGGTTATATGCGGCTGTTCATCACAGAATAACGGCGACAGCACCCAGAAACTTTCGGAGGAGGACATCTACATCAACACGCTAAATAATGCATTGGTTTCATTCAGCGACTGCGCAGATGCACTTTCCACATCGCTCCAAGAAATCTCCGACACCACCAAGATTCCCTCAGAGACACAGCTCGATAAAATTTCTGAGGCTGTCACCAGTTTATCGGATGTGTGCGCGCGAATTCAGGCGATAGAAGCTCCCGCAAAATACACTCAGGCGGCGGCTGAACTTAGCGACGCGATGCAGAAATACACCTCCGCACTGCAAAAATGCACCGAACTGCTGAATTTCTACCGCGAGTTCGACAGCAAGATACGCGAGTACGACGACCCCGTAAAGGGCAGTAAGGAGCTTACTCCCAAAGCTACCGAGATCTACAACGAATTCGCTTCGCAGCTTCAGCAGGCAACTGCGGCATTCAACTCGGCGTGTCAGAGCATTGAGCAGGTACGCACTGCATAAAAATTCAATAAACAAAACAAGGCACCGTTTACGATGAATTTCATCGGCAAACGGCGCCTTATTTTTATATAATGTTAAATTAATCCTCGACAGTATTTGCAAGCTCGGTGAAGAATTCATCCGAAATATCGCTCACCGCGCATGTATTGCTGAGCGTCGGACCGTGGTAATGCACATAATATGTGCCCATGCCGAACACGCGTCTTATTGGGCCCGCCTTGACCTGCACCTCCTGCACTGCGTCGGTGCGGATGCGGTAGGTAGTTTTGGACAATCCGCCGCTCTGCACGCTCACGACCTTTTCGTTCCAATCGAGAGTGGTGTTGCGGTAGGAGAGGATTCCGTTGACAAATCTGAGCAGTACGATGAATGCCGCGATAACTCCCACAAACAGTGCCGAATCCATTATCAGCGAGCATAGCACACAAGCCGCCGCGCCCAATACTCCCCAGAATATCGAAGGGGTGACTGCGTGGAATACAAATCCCATTTTCTTTTTGGGACGTGCGTGCATCTCGGTCACATATTCGGGCAGGATCACGTCAAGCAATTCATTGAGCTTGCTTTTTTTGATGATCGGGAAAAGCAGTGCAGTCTCGTTCTGCTCGTCGCCGAAGCCCATACACACAGCCTCGACGGAACAGCGACCGAGAATCTGCTGAAACATATTCTGCTTGATGATGACTGCGTGAATATTGCGCACCTGCAAGGTGTAATTCTTTTCGGTGAAAAGACCGTAGCGCACGATGACGTTGCGCCCCTCGCGAGCCACGCGGAAGCCGTAGAATCTGACTGCCGCCCAAACCACCGTGCCGATATTTGACACAAGCGCGATGACAAACGCGATTATCAGCGCAAATATGATTATTGCGATGATGTTGTAGCGCGCGGCTGTCTCCATTGCCGCCTGCGCGAATGGCATTATCATGTCAACGATGTACTCGACGAAGCTGGTTGACAGCTCCGCGATGAAGCACACGCCCAATATCACTAACCAGAAAAGTCTCCACACGCTCGACGACGTGAGCCCGTAGAGCATGAAGTCGGTCATTCCCGCGCGGATAGCCCAGTCAGGCTCCTTGCGCTGAATGGGTTCTTTGCCCATTTCGACAGCCTCGGCATCAGCATCCGCCTCGGCGCGGTTGAGGATATAGGAGCGTATCTCGTCGGCCTCCGACAGCTTGAACACAAGATTCATCTCAGGCTGACGCTTTTCATCACCGCTCGAATATGCGCCGGTATCCACTTTGAGACGGCAAGTGCCGACTATTCGTTCAAAGATATTTCTGCCCATGTCGATGGTGTTGATTTTCTCAAAAGGAATGGCGACGCGCTTTTTGATGAATTTACCCGATTCGTAAATCAATGTATTGTCCTGCGCGGAAATGTAAGTGTGCCGCCATTTGAAAGCGCAATAGAGAAGCAGCAATCCCGCAAGCAGCAGTACGACAAGCACTGTAATTATTATCATTATTGAGCCGGTTGAAATGATACTGCCGGCCATTTCGTTTACATCAGATATAAATTCCTCGTCCGAAGCAAGCTCGCCCGCCACGCTGATGCAAATGCTGACAGTGATGACCACGAGCAGGTAGATGTATTGGGCGAACAATTCAAGTATATGGGTGAAGTGACACCGTCTTCTTTCAAACATATCCAAGCCCTCCGAATTTACGCATTCTGCTCAGGCTGTGAAGGCTGAGCGGCATCGGCGGCTTGCTTTTCCTCCACCTTGACATTCACGCGCTTTTGCAGACGTGCGCATATCTCCTCCGCGACCTCGGTGTTAAGCTCTTGAATCTCCATCTCACTGCCCGCCGTGTGGATCTTGACGGTGGAGAGCTTGAACGGTCTTTGCAGTACGCCTTGAGTTACGGCGACATGCTGGATTCGCGAAATCGGAATGACCGTGTGGGTGCGGTAGAATATGCCTTTTTTGATCTCAATTCTGTCGGGCGCTATCATGTATTGCCACTGGATGTACTCGATGGGCGGATAAATCAATATCTGCAAAAGCTGCAATACCACCATAAATGCAACGATGCACCAGCCGACGACAGTCGCCACACCGTTGCCGCCATCGGAGTCGATGCCCCAGCAAATCAGCATGGTAATGACCGAAGCCGGCAGGATGCCGAAGATAAGTCCCATGATGCGCGAAAAGCGCCATTTGGTCTTAGCCTTTTTGTCAACTCTCTGAAAATCCATAATTTTTACCCCTTTTTGAAAAATAATTTTTTTGCCTTTGGAAAAAGGCTGTCGAAAATCCAAAATGAATCGGCTATTGGATATTCTAATTTCCATTATGCCATATTGTTATAAAAATGTCAAATTAAATATTTGTAACCATCTCACACCGCTCACATCCAAAATACATCTATTCACAACAAAAAAGCCGCCAAAATACGGCGGCAGTGAGTTACTTTTTCATGGCACTCACGATAAAGGCGATGTTGTCAAGCTGTTTATCGTCGAGCGAACGCATGTTTTTTATGATATTGTTGAGCTTTTCGGGGTGATTATTTTCCTTCTGAAAAAATTCCTCGGGTGTTATCTCGAGGTATTCGCAGATGTAAAAGAAGCATTGCATCGACGGGAAGGCGTGTTTGTTCTCTATGCGGTTGATATAACTGCTGTTTTGCCCTATGGCCAAACTCATGGCGCGGGCAGATATTTTCTTCTGCTCTCGCAGTGCGGCAAGTCTCTCCGCAAAAAAATCTTCATACAAACAAATCACCACCCTCTTCTATAAGATATTATATGTCATACTCATAATAAAAATAAGATACCAAATTCGCAATTTCTCTTGACATACGATATTAAATATCTTATAATACTTATGAATATACTTTTTATTATCTTATTAAATTTGACAACATCTCATTCATGTAAGTGGTGCGATAGTCCGATATTCTTCTGCAACCGGAATATCGGACTATTATTTTGAAGCAAAAAAAGGTACATCAGACATTTCCTGCCGGAAATATCCAATGTACCTTACAAACGCGCTAAAAAAACTACCCCGCGCCGATGCCTCCTGCGACGGATGTTTTCAGGCGGGGCGGTGCTCACTTATTTTTCTTATACCAACGCTCGATCAAATTATTGAGCATTATCAAATCTTCATCGTCCATATCCTTGATATTGTCGAGCGTCCTCTGCACGAGCGCAGGATTTTCGTTGCCCTCGTCAAAGAAATCCTTTGGCTCGATACCGAAATATTCGCAGATATACAGCAGCTCGGTCACAGACGGTCTGGAGTGTCCATTGGCGATATGTTGAATATAATTTTTACTATGTCCTAAATCAAGGCTCATCTTATATTCGGAAACACCCTTTTTTATTCTAAGCTGAGTAATTCTTTTGCTGATAAAATCTTCATACACCACTATCAACTCCCTAATATTAATAGTTTATACCACTCAGAGCATGAACTTTCACTCCGAAAATGTGATTTATTCTTGACTTTTCATATTAGGTGTGATATAATTAAAAATAAAGTATGGCACATATTCACTTTAAGATACCAATTAATACCGTATCCTACTTTTGGTTGTGTCGTTTTAATTGGTACGGCCCGCCCGGTAACAATCCGTTTTGGACGATTATCGGGCGGGAAATATTTTTATCATGCAAAACATTTTGATAGCACCTTGACAAAATCCCCGCATATCTTATAATAAAAATAGAGGGCGACATTGTCCGCGACTCAATTGCGTAGACGGTTAGTCTCTTCAAATGCTTTGGTTAAAAAATTAATCGCCGCATTTTGGAAGACTGGGGCGGTTAATTTTTTTGACTTATGTCGTCATGTGAAAAATCAATTAACGCTAAACATCCCGTCAGATTTTCGTTTGAAAAATCTGACGGGATGTTTTTATTATATAATTACTTGCACTGTGCGAGCAGTTCGTTTACGAGGTTCTGGATCTCATCAACAGCCTCATCAACGGCGACCTTCTTCTGCACCGACTTGTCGCGGGTGGAGATCTCAACCATGTTGTCCTTCATATTTCTCGGGCTGACGACCGCTCTCACGGGGATTCCGAGCAGGTCACTGTCGGAGAACATTACACCCGGGCGCACGTTTCTGTCATCATAAATGACCTCAACACCACGGCTCTGAAGCTCATCATACAGCTTATCGGCAAATGCCTTGCACTGCTCGTCGTCCGAGCGGACACAGCAGAGATTGACCTGCCACGGAGCGATAGAGATAGGCCAAATGGGGCCGTAATCGTCGTGGTGAGCCTCGCATACCGACGCCGCCAGACGGCCTACACCGATACCGTAGCAGCCCATGATCGGATAGTGCATTTCGCCCTCGCTGTCAACGTACTGCATATTCATCGACTTGGTGTACTTCGTGCCGAGCTGGAAGATATTGCCCACCTCGATGCCGCGTGACACGTCCAGAGTATGCTTACCGCAGACAGGGCAGATACCGCCGACGTATGCCTTTGCAAAGTCATGATATTCGACCTCGCCGAAGTCGCGCTCCATATTGAAGTTGATGTAGTGATAGTCAACCTGATTGCCGCCGCAGGGGAAGTTTGTGAGGTTAACGAGCGAATTGTCATAAAGTACGGTGACATTCTCAGGCAGTCCCTTAGGTCCGATGAAGCCGGCAACGATGCCGCTCTCCTCGGTAATTACAGCGGGATGAATGTCGCAGCCGAGGTAATTTGTGACCTTAGTTTCGTTTACGTCCAGATCGCCGCGCAGGAAAATGACGATGTAGCTGTCGTCCATATTGCGCTGATAAACCACCGCCTTGCAGGTCTTTTCGGGAGTGGTCTTGAGGAATTCGCAGAGTTCCTCGATGGTATGAGCGTCGGGTGTGTGGACAAGCTCAAGTTCCTTGAGTTCTTCATCAGCCACATTTTCCGTAATGCAGTCGGCGGCTTCCATATTCGCGCTGTATCCGCAGTCGCGGCAGAGCACTATCGAATCCTCGCCGACGGGTGTGAGCAGCATGAATTCATGCGACACACTGCCGCCCATCATGCCCGAATCCGACTTGACCGAGATAGTCTCGGGAATGCCTGCGCGGGCAAAAATGCGCTCATAAGCCTTGTGGCACTTGTCATAATATTCCTCCAGATCCTCCTGAGAGGTGTGGAAAGAATATGCGTCCTTCATTGTGAATTCACGCACGCGGATCATACCTGCGCGGGGACGGGCTTCGTCGCGGAACTTGGTCTGGATCTGATATATCATAAAGGGGTACTTGGTGTATGTGGTCGCGTAATCGCGCACCAGATGCACAGCCGCCTCTTCGTGGGTCATGCCGAGAACCATAGGTGTGTCGTTTCTGTCCTTAAATCTGAGCAGCTCGCTCGCAATGGAATTGTAGCGACCGGATTCCTCCCACAGACTGCCGGGCATTACGACCGGGAAGAGAACCTCCTGTCCGTCGATAGCGTCCATTTCCTCGCGAATGATATTCTCGATCTTTCTGAGAATTCTCTTGAGGGGCATATACTGAGAGTAAATACCGCTCGCCATGAATTTCATGTAGCCGCCGCGCACCATCAGCGCATGGCTGTCGATAGAACATTCGGCAGGTCTTTCCTTAAATCTGTCGCCAACAAGTTTGTCGAGTTTCATAATTAAAACTTCCTCCTGTTATAATAAATAGATAAATAAAAATCCCCGAACCGTCTTTAAATTCAAAAAACGGCTCGGGGCGAATCTTACAAAAATCCGTGGTTCCACCCGAATTCGCAATGTGACGCGCACATCACGCACTCTCAGCCCTAATAACGGCGGGATGCCGTCGGAAATTACTGCCGCAGATTCAAACAACGCGGCATTCTGACCGAAACTCGGAGACGGGTTCAATATTCATCAGTCAAAGCCTTCCACCGCGCGGCTCCTCTCTGGGGACCTCCGAAATATTTACTGTTTCTCGTCAAAGTTTTTATACAAAAATATACTATACAAATTGATTTTACACCATAATTCGATTTTGTCAAGTACAAAAATTCAATTTATTGGGAAATCAATTTTATGGAAATTTGTATTGTATTCGCCGAAATCCGTTATAAATCGTAGTGCGTCTCGCTCGTTCGGCTTCGCCTCACTTCTGAGTGTTTAGTGTGCCCCTCAGTCTCCCGCGATGGCGCTGCCCTCGACCCGGCAGGGAGCCAGCCCCCTGCCCCCCGCGTTGCATACGCGGCTAATTGACGCTTCGCGTGTTTCCCTTTTTATTTTTCAAAATTGATTTCCATGTTGAAT
>JBGUUF010000178.1:0-7247 GCA_045133435.1 Acutalibacteraceae bacterium | reverse complement strand
CAAAGAAGAGAGTTCCCCGCTCGTCTCCAAAGCCGCGCCTGTTTCCTGCCGGAGAAAACGCAACGCAGGGGAATCCTCCGACAAGAAGGTCGAAATCAGGCAGTTCATCTGTGTTGATTGCTCTTGCATCATTACAAAAATACTCTCCTTCCGTTTGATATAAGGTTCGGTAGGCCGCTGCTGCTGTGGGATCGTTATCGCAATACCCGACAAATTCAAAGCCGCCTGTTTTTTCTGCCGCACTGCGAAATGCGCTCATTCCGCAGAACATATCCAGAACGCGAATCGCCATACGGCATCCGTTCTTTCATTTTTGGGCATCCTACATTCCTATATTCATACCCCCGTCCTCGCTCAGATTTTCCTCATCGGATTCTTTCTCTGTCTCAATTTCTTCGGGAGTAAGCCGTCTGAAGCTGTCCTCCCCGGGTACGACTCCCAAAGTGCGACCGTTATCCCAATCGGGGAATACCGTGCCCATATCATCTGTAAACCGCACAGTTCCTCTTGTACCCGGCGGTATGGGCGCATATGAATCTTTCATTTCGAGCAGCTCTATCCGAGTACCGGGAGGGTAGAGCTGTTTGATTTTTTCAGCTGCTCTGCACTGTCTTTCAAATTCATTCATAGTAATCACTCTCCGTAAATTTTTATTTTTGGTTGATTGGCTCGTCGATATATTTTCCGACCACCCCCTTTCACAAAGCTGCATGACTTTTTCAGCTTTCATTATTATCAAGCCCGGTTCTGCGGACTTTGACAGCTGTGCATATCACCTCGAAGATTTTGGGTGAAATCAACAAAGTGTCTGCAATGTCGCTTATCGACAAGAAATCTGTATTGAAATACATATCCTTAGCCGCACAGTAAAGTGTGTATGCGTTTTCGGTAATGACATTCAGCTTTACTCCATCAAAATCAATTCTGTTCTGCTCAATATGATGCTGCATGATCTGCCACAACTTATTGTCTGCCGTGAGAAGATACATTGCGGCAATCAAGGCGCGATTGCTTTTGTCCTTCTTCTTTACAGCCTTTTCAAATATCGTTTTATGCTGTTGACTTTTGTAGGTCATATTCTGTGCCTCCTGAAATTTTGATTTGGGAAATAAAAAAGCCGACCGTTTTTTGATAACTCAATTTATTGAATTATCGTTAAAACGATCGGCTTGTCTGTGAAATGAAAAAAGCGTATAGACATTTCTATCTATACGCACGGTTAAAAACGGTATTTAATTTTGAATATTCAAGGGTGGGCATACGCTTGCTCACGGGAGTTCATATCCAAAAATCGGCTTAAAATGCCCGGATGCATCTACGGTAAGCCTGTTATGTTTTTTGCCTCTGAAAATGACGAAAACCCCGAAGAATTCGGGGTTTATCGCTGTTGCATCTTTTTTGTGCAACCTTTCTGGCAGGGGCAGTAGGACTTGAAGAAAAGGTTACGCCTTTTACCCCCGATTATCTCTTGTTAATGCCTGTTATTTGGTACTTTTTGTCATGTTTACGGGACAAAATGATATTTGGTGTCCGCATTGCAATTTCCATTTGTTAGACAAGTGTTAGACGAAAAAATGTTTATTAATTATTTTGTATTATAGCATGGAGATTTCGTTTTTACAAGGGATACGAGGCAGGGCCAGGCACATGAAAAAATCAAAAAATCTGTTAAGAATTACAGACCAAATAAAATCATCGTCAAAAAAATTTTTCTTTCCATATTTGACACTCAAACGCAGCCGCCATCTCAAACTTATATAAGGATAATTTTATGCCGTCTCAGTAAACCTAAAGCAATCAAGGCTACGGTTCTAGCCATAGGATTCTTTTCGTAATTCATGCGAACAACATTGGCATTTGGTCTTAATGAGAGTATTTTAAAATTTTCCTTTGATATTTCATCTCGTGTAATATCAACATCGTAGCCTTTAACAAAATTGCGAGTTATTTCTGCTATACACCAATTTTCAGCTTCAAGCATATCCAGAAACATTTGAGCCTCATCTGAAATGGGAAGAGTTTTTCTGGGAGTTTGCTCAACCAAAGACCATGCCATGCGTTTTCCATTAAGTATTATACCATTTTCTTCATTATAGCGTAAAGCTTCATCATCAAGAACTTTACATATAGCACCCGTGCTAAACAAAGAAAAGAGTGCATCTTCTCGGTCGGGTTCAACTCCAGCGCACAAACAATCTTTTTCTAAAAGACGCTTTACAACATCCTGACATTTTTCAAGTTTAACTCCAAGCCTTTTCTCAGCCCTGTAATATCTCTCATACAGTACATCATAATCAAGGGCATCAAACATAGATGCGTACCAAAAAACACTTTCAGATAAATTCAGTTCTCTTATTCCAAAAAACGTTTCTACAGTCAACTCATTTTTTGGAGTAATGTCTACAAGTTCACCTCTGGAGGCAATTATAAAATTAACTTTATAATTGATAATATCTTCATTCGTCCATTTTGGTCCTGTCAACATAATAAAACATCCTCTCTTTACCAGTTTATATCCCTACACTAATATACACGATTCTGAGGGTGAAAAGATTACACTTTTATATGAATTTAATGTGAATTTTTTATAAAATAGGCTACAAATGTATTCTATTATGTTAAGTTAGTGCATATGGAGCTTTGCCCACCGTCATTCGCAGAATGACGGTCTACCCCACGAAGGGCTTTGCCCCTCGACTCCGCTAAGAGGACTCAACGGTCATTCAAAGAATAGCTGTGTCCCTTGGATTCCCATTGTCAGTTTGTGCATTTTGCTATTCATGCTCATTTATAATTTTATATTATACTCTGCCAGTAAGTAGTAAGTGCTTACATTCCCATTGTAGTTCTGTCTACTTTAGCCTCTTGTAAATTCTGATTTATCAGCTATAGTTGATCACTCGATATTACAATATTGGGACTGCCGCACCGAGAATTTTGTTCTCAGGTGCGACAGCCCCCCTTGTTTTTATTGTTTCATCCGGTCTGATTATGAAATATTAATCCATCAGATTCCATGAATCTGTGTCACATTGCCCGTCATCATTTTTTCCGACACAGAGCACACTGCCATCGTCATATAATATAGCAAAATGTGTTCCCCCCAAAGCAATCGAAAGTACATTCTTTTCCTGCGGCAATTCATAAAAACTGCCCTTTCTCCTGTCATATACTGAAGCCTGCTGCTCTGGAGTAATAACCGCAACGGATGATTCACAGGCATAGACCGACAGAGCCTTTGTCCAGCCGGTTGCTGTCTCAGATGTATAAACAACATCCCCTGTCAATGTAAGCCCTATTGTATATGCAGTGGACATGGACGCATCAATCAGCTTTTCCTCCATCAAACATGATGAATGTGTGGAATACAGATCCCCGTTAGTTGTTATACCTGAAATCGAATAGGAGCCAGTGAATAGTCTACTGATATTGCTCCAGCCCGTTATCTGCGGAAAATCATTGAATCCGCAGACCACTACTGTGCCGTCCTCAAGCAGTGCAGCTGTGTTGTAATCTGAAGCGACTACCTGAACAACATTTTTCCAGTCAGCCACTTCACACTGACCGTATGTATTGTCTCCGCACGCAGTCACAGTACCGTCTGAAATCAGGGCAACCGTATGATATGCCCCTGCATCGATCTGAACGACATTTTTCCATTCACTTGTGTTACACTGACCATACTCATTACTGCCGCACGAAACAACTCTGCCGTTATCACAGAGCCCTACCGTATGCCTGAAACCAACCGAAATGCAGCCGTCTCTCAACTGGTTTCTTTTTTCCTGCAAAAGAATGTACTCTTGCATCTGTTCAAATGTAAGGGAGCTGTACATTCCGACTGCACTTTCCACATCAGTGCTTCCTGTGTGCGCTGATACCGTCTTTTCGGCTATCGAGCGGGCATCTTTATAGTCTTTGATGCTCCATAGAATTTGTGCGCCTGTCTGCCATTCGCCTTTTTCTATCTGTTCCTGAGCATAATTGTACTGACACTCATTATAGAGGGCTTCACTTCCGTCAAGAAATATAATATTTCTAAGAATATCAGATGCGTCCTTATACTTGCCGTTTTCCATTAAAGCGATTGCTTTTTTCTGAATGCATTCATACGCCTTATCTTTGCTGTCAGAATAATCTCCCAGTCCCGTGAATTTTTCATATGCTGAATCATAATCTCCTCTGTTCATCATAGCTAGGGCGACATTATATAGTCCGTCATTATATAATTCCGGCTCATTATTAACATCTATTCCGCTCAGCAAATTCATAGCAAGGTCATAATTACCGTGTGATGCAAAAAACGAAGCACCTTTTACAGTGAGATATGACTGATTTTTAATTATCAACCCTCCGGATACAAAAATAATGACTGCGATAATCATAGAAACTATTATCGCTTTTACAGGAAACTGACTGTTTACATCTCTTTCGCTGTCCATTTTCAACCTCCTGGCAATTAATTAAGATTTTCGCCCAGATACCGCATAAGAGTCTGGGAGTTTACATCGTTTGCCTCTGAAAAAATAATGTAGACATCATCTATGGAGTTTCTCTCCATCATATCGGCAACAGTTGTACCCAATTTTTCTTTTTCAAATATACTGTAACGTATATCAACAGCATGAACCTGATCATAATATGGAAGCAGAAATGGCGTAATAGCCAAATCAAAGCAATCCCCGATAACCAGAGCACTGCGTCCTGTGTTGAATCCGGTTTCAACAGTCTTCCACGGTTGTATATGTCCATACAGAAATGAGCTGGTCGTCGCAGAATTATAGACCATGAATGGAATCTCTTTTTTACGGTCAATATTCGTTACACGATAATTTTTAGACGGTGCCAAAGGATAAAGCAGATCATAAGAGTCGTAATTGATGCGGTTTACCCGATAGTTATATTCATCAAACGGTGTTGGAGTAAGCCCTTGGGATGAAATCATATCGCTGAAGACATAATATGCGCCGTGAGCATTCCATTGATGATTGCCAAAAAGAAACAGATTCTCTCCTGCAAGAAGATGAGGCTCAAGTATTTCCAATGCATTAAAGCACTTTATTTTATCAGATGTCAGAAGATTCATATTGTCGGTAAGTGTAGATTCCCATCCGCAGTATGTATCCAGATTGTAGATGAGCCGATGAACCAGACCGGGAAACGGAACCGTAGTGAAATACACATTTCCGTCTTCAGGAATAAGTTCTGCATATTTTTCAAGATTGGCTGCTACCCGGGTCATGTTTTTCTTTGGATAGGTGTATACTAATGTACTGCCTCCGTCATGCTCAATAAGCTTAAACACAGCCTTATCATCCACTGCGGTGTCATCTTCTGCGGTTATCTCTGTATCAGCGTCAGAATTCTCATCCTCACTGCCGCTCTGCTCGTCGGTCTGAGTTCCCTGCTGAGGTTCCGTTTCGTCAGTGGATTCCCCATCGGATGTATAGTTTGCCGCTTCTTCTTCTGTGGTATCCATATAGTATATATCTTCTGATGTGTTCATTGAGATAATGTCAAGAATCTTGTCAGAGATATTGATTAAAGAGTCTCTGCCCGGCACGCTGTCGCAAAGGAATGATTCGAACTGTGTTGAATATTCACCGGACATAAAGCTGCTTAATGTGAGATCCGGCATATTCTGAAGAACTCTGTTTTCACGGTTGGAAATACGCTGTTTATCAGGGGTGAAGCATAAAATCAACCCACCTATGACAGCCGGCAGAATAAGCCACCACATTGTCAATATAAAAAAGCCTTGTTTCTTTTTCATCTTAACCGATGCCCCCATTAAATTCATTTATACATTAAAATCTGAAATATATAAAAGGATTATAGCTCTGACCAATCAAAAATATTATTGAAATAATCAGAATAACCGTTGCTGAGACATAGGAAACGGCTTGCCAGAATGTGCGGGATGAAAGGTGTTTTTTCAAAGCAGGCACAACAGGCAGACACGCCGCCGCTGCTATCAGCGGAAATACAGAGTATTTTCTGATAACTGCAAGAGTATACACATCGCATATAGGCAGAGCTGTCAGTCCGTTTTCTGATATTCCCAGACCAACCATTCCCATCATATGACGCACCGCCATGGATAGATCGGTGTGATAAAAGAGCACCCAGCCGACCACCGTAATCACCAGCACACACGGAATCCTGAACAGTGCAGGAATACGTTCCAACCGCTCTCGCCCGATCACAAATCGTTCAAAGATAATGAGAATTCCGTAGTATGCACCCCATAATATGAAATTCCAGCTTGCACCATGCCACATACCTGTCAAAGACCATACGATCATCAGATTTAATATAGTACGTCCTTTCGATTTGCGGTTGCCGCCGAGCGGGATATACACATAATCCCTGAAAAAGCTTCCAAGTGAAATATGCCACCTGCGCCAGAATTCCGAAACACTGCCCGATACATACGGATAATTGAAATTTTCCTTGTATTCAAATCCGAATATCATTCCTAGTCCTATTGCCATATCAGAGTACGCCGAGAAATCAAAGTAGATTTGCAGCGTATACATTGCGGCTGTATACCACGCACCTGCCAGAGACAACGTAATTGACGTGTCCGCAGGATTCAGCATTTCCACCGCCGCTCCGCAGATGTTTGCAAGCAGCACCTTTTTTGACAGACCTATAACAAAACGCCTTGCACCTTCAGAAAAGCCTTCCGGGGTCGAGGTTCGTTTTTCCAGCATATCAACAACGTCGGCATACTGAACGATAGGCCCCGCTATCAGCTGCGGAAAACAGCTTATATAAAGCAGAAGCTGTGCAGGATTCTTTTGCGCTTTAGCCTTTCCTCTGTAGACATCAACAGTGTAGGTAAGTATTTGGAATGTATAAAATGATATACCTATTGGCAGAGTTTTGTCCTGTATATGGTAGGAGAGTGAAAAAAGATCAGCCATTGTATTCGCGAAAAATGCAAAGTATTTGAAATATAGCAGAAAAAGCATGGAGAAAATAACACCTATGCAAAGCCATATCTTTTTTGGCAGCTTCTTTTGACTGCTGCGCTCTATTCCCAGCGCACATATGTAGTTGACTGCCACCGATACAAGCATCTGCACAATCCATATAGGCTCGCCCCATGCATAAAATACCAGCGATGCCAGAAGCAGAACGCCGTTCCGCCAGCCCTTTTTGTCATTCAGAAAATACAACAATAAGGTAAGCGGAAGAAAAAGCATCAAAAATGTCATACTGGAAAAAACCATATTTCAGCC
>JBGUUF010000177.1:0-11068 GCA_045133435.1 Acutalibacteraceae bacterium | reverse complement strand
GCTATGCAATATCGCCAGTCGGGGGGATAGCCGTAATGCTCGAGCGACGGCACATAAAGATCGTAGCTTGTGGGGAAGCGAATGGCATTCTTCACAGCCGAAACCAGCTCAAGACTGCGCTTTTCGGACAAGGTTATCTCCTCGGCGAAAAATTTCATCACATGCGCCATATGCGCCTGCCACGGCATCTGAAAAAGCGGCATGGAATTTTTGTCGCAGAATTCGATTATCTGCTGAGGAATGCTTTTGATGTAGGGACCGAGGTTTATCACGATACCGCTTGCGCCGCGGCTGTAAGCGTCCCTGACCAGATCAAAAAGCTCGTTGTCGCTTTTCAAGGCGATACCCGTGGTGAATGCGACCTCATTGCCCTCGAGAAAATGAGAGATCTCTACGCCCTCTACCATATGCATCCATCTAACTACCTTGTTAAGACCCTTTTTTCCTGCAATCAGTTCGATTTCATCGTCGCTGCATTTTTCCTTAACGCAGCTGTATAATTTCCCGAGCTGCAATGCCAATCCGCATTCCTCCTTAAATCAGGCTGTTAACAATTATTTTAATTAATTCCGTCCAATTGTCAAGATAAAAATAAAAAACGGATTGAATTCCGCTTTTGACAGCAGATTCAATCCGTTGGGTTTATTATGATTTGAATTTTAACGGTCAGTTCATAGCCTTTGTTTCGATTTCTTCCGTGATTTTCGCCACGAATTCGTCAATGCTCATCGAGCCGATGTCGCCGTCCTTGCGCGAACGGATGGATACTGTGTTGTTTTCGATGTCCTTGTCGCCTGCGATGACCATGTAGGGGATCTTCTTGAGCTGTGCTTCGCGGATCTTGTAACCGATCTTCTCACTGCGGTCGTCGAGTTCACAGCGAATGCCCTTTGATTCGAGAGCCTTTTTGACCTCGTTGATGTAGTCGAGGTGTCTGTCAGCAATGGGAAGCAGCTTTACCTGTACAGGAGCGAGCCATGTCGGGAATGCGCCTGCGAAGTTCTCGATGAGGATACCGATGAATCTCTCGATACTGCCGAATACAACGCGGTGGATCATTATCGGGCGGTGCTTTTCGCCGTCAGCGCCGACATATTCAAGTTCAAATCTCTCGGGAAGCTGGAAGTCGAGCTGGATCGTGCCGCACTGCCATGTTCTGCCGATGCAGTCTGTCAGGTGGAAGTCGAGTTTCGGACCGTAGAATGCGCCGTCGCCCTCGTTGACCTTGTAATCATAGCCCATCTCAGTGATAGACTGGCGGAGAGCCTCTGTTGCGATGTCCCAATCTTCCTCGCTGCCCATAGAATCCTCAGGCTTTGTGGAAAGTTCGATGTGATATTCAAAGCCGAACTGCTTATATACCTTGTCGATAAGCTGAACAACGCCCTTGACTTCGTCCTTGATCTGCTCTCTGGTCATAAAGATGTGAGCATCGTCCTGAGTGAAGTTTCTTACACGCATAAGACCGTGCAATGCGCCTGAAAGTTCGTGTCTGTGAACGATACCGAGTTCGCCCATACGGAGGGGAAGTTCCTTGTAGGAGTGCATTTTTGTCTTGTAAACAAGCATGCCGCCGGGACAGTTCATGGGCTTGATCGCGAAATCTTCTTCATCAATAACTGTGGTATACATGTTCTCTTTGTAGTGGTACCAGTGACCGCTTGTTTCCCAAAGCTGGCGGTTGAGCATGATAGGAGTCTGTATCTCCTGATAGCCTGCGGCTGTGTGGATCTCTCTCCAGTAGTTGATAAGCTCGTTTTTGACGATCATTCCCTTGGGGAGGAAGAACGGGAAGCCGGGACCTTCTTCGAGCAGGGTGAAGAGTTCAAGCTCCTTGCCGAGCTTTCTGTGGTCGCGCTTTTTAGCCTCTTCGAGCATTGTGAGGTGTTCCTCAAGCTGTGATGCCTTGGGGAAGGATACACCGTAAACGCGGCAGAGCATCTTATTTTTAGCGTCGCCGCGCCAGTATGCACCTGTGCAGTTGGTCAGCTTGACCGCCTTGACGGGAGCAACGCTCATCAGGTGAGGACCTGCGCAGAGGTCGGTGAATTCAGCCTGCTTGTAGAACGAGATCGGCTCGCCCTTGTCGGCATGTTCCTTGCAGAGTTCGACCTTGTAAGGCTCGTCCATGTCTTCGAGCAGCTTGACAGCCTCGTCGGGAGCAAGCTCGAATTTCTCCAGTTCGATACCGCTCTTGACGATAGCCTTCATTTCCTTTTCGATGGCGGCAAGGTCCTCGGGCGAGAAGGGCTTCTCAACGTCGAAATCGTAGTAGAAACCGTTGTCGATGGCGGGACCTATCGAGAATTTAGCATTGGGATAAAGGCGCTTGACAGCCTGAGCGAGAATGTGGGAAGTGGTGTGCCAGAATGCCTTCTTGCCGTTTTCGTCGTCAAATGTGAGAATTTCAACTTCGCAGTCATTGTCGAGAGTGGTGCGCAGGTCGCAGACCTCACCGTTGACCTTTGCGGCGCATGCGGATTTATACAGACCTGCGCCTATTGATTTGGCGATTTCGGCAACCGAAACGCCTGCTTCAAATTCCTTTACGTCATTTTTAAGTGTGACCTTGATCATTATAAAATACCTCCTGAAATTAGTATTTCAAAACAAAAAATAAAAAAGCTCCACCCGAAATGCACTGTTAATGCATTCGGGGTGAAGCAAATAAGTAAAATAAGAAATGCTCCACGGTTCCACCCGTGTTGACGCAAGATAAACTGCGCCCGCTCAAATCGACCTTTAACGCGGTCACGCGGCAGGATTTGAGCTGTGAAACACAGCGTTAGCGTCCTGCACTCGGGAGTGGTCTATGCCCTAAAGCTCCGTTTGCTCTCTCAGCAAGTGAGCAAATCTCTGTGACATGAAGCGAAAAGGTTTTATCTCCGTCAAGGTTTTATATCCGATTAAAATTATTAAAAAATCTGTATTTAAAATAATAATACTCTAACCCCGCCGATTTGTCAACCGTAAATTTCGGGAATTTTATTATTATACCCGATAATACCCGAAAAATCAGTTCCACTCAGTCCACAGATCCGACAGACTTTTCTTAGATGAAGCAGTTGTGGTGTTGTCGGCTGATGTGGTTGCTGCAGCGGTGGACGATGTGGCAGATGCAGTATCAGAGGTCGTTGCAGACGTTGAGGCTGTAGTCTTTTGGGTGGTGGTCTTCTTTGTGGAGGTGGATTCGGATGAAGGTGCCGTAGTGCTGTCATTTGCAGATGTTGCGGAAGTCGTGGTAGTAGTTGTAGTCTCCGTAGTAGTTGTGGTAGTGGTCGTAGCAGTTGTGGTCACTGTCGTTGTAGTGGTCGCAATTGCGGCATTTTGGCTGAACAGCACCTCAAATGTAGTCACATCCACAGCGCCGGAGTCGGTCAGACCGTTTGACATCTGGAATTCACGCACGGCAAGCTGTGTGTCTGCGTCGTAGATGGCTGTTATCTTGTCAGATGTAAGATAGCCGAGCTCACAAAGTCTCGCCTGAATGGTCATTACATTATCGCCCGAATCGCCGAAACCTATCAGTTCAAACGAATCGGAAGAAACGTCGTTCGAGCTGAGAAGCTGGTCGGAGTCGCCGTTTGATGACGAATAATCATACAGCGGGGCGGAGGAAGTGTCGGTGCCGTCGGATAATCCCATGACGCGGAACACGACCGAACTTATCATCGAGGCAAGTCCCGTTACTACTACAAGCAGAACGACGGTGAATCCGAATGCCTTGAGCGCTCTGCCGCGCTTTTTCTTCTTACGGGGTCTGACGGGAGCATATTCGTAATCGTCGGAATACTCGGGAGCGTCCACATAACCGTCATCTTCATACTGCATCTGCTCGTCGAGCGGGACGAACACCTGCGTGTCGCCGATGCTGTCATTGACCGGTTCTTGGTATATAGGTTCCTCGTATGTCGGCTCTTCCTCATAAATAGGCTCTTCGTATTCGGGGGCGCTGTTGTAAAAGCCCATAAGGTCGATCTTGTCGTCGTCGAAGGTATCGTCGGCGATAGTCATATCATCGTCCTCATCGACCTCGGGAGTTTCTTCGGGTATTGCTTCGACGGTTTCCTCGACATACTCGGTTTCGGGGATCTCATCAGCGGCTTCTGCGGTCTCTTCAATTTCGGGAATCTCTTCAATTTCCGGAATCTTTTCGGCGGCTTCGTCAGCGTCCGAGGTTTCGGGAATAACGATTATGTTGCTGTCTTGGTCGATCTTATAAAATTCCTTGACGATTTCCGCGACATTGTCAGCTTCGGAATTCTCGTCGGCAGTTTTCTCAACGACCTCGATTTCGGGAATCTCGTCGGCAGCTTCCTTAACAGTTTCGATTTCATGGACTTCGTTGACAATTTTTTCGATTTCCTCGACTTCGGAAATTTCAACGGTTTGCGTAACTTCCTCGCTCTCGAGCAGCTCGTCGATCATGTCATCAATCTCGTCGTTCTCGGAAGTATCTTCAAGTGTATCGTCAGCAGTTTCGTCGGCTTCCTCGACCTCGGGAGCTTCGTCAGCAGTTTCTTCGACTTCCTCGACCTCGGGAGATTCGTCAGCGGTTTCTTCGACTTCCTCCACCTCGGGGATTTCGTCAGCAGTTTCTTCGACTTCCTCGACCTCGGAAGCTTCGCCAGCAGTTTCTTCGACTTCCTCGACCTCAGGAGCTTCGTCAGCGGTTTCGTTGTCTTCCTCCACTTCGGGGACTTCGTCAGCAGTCTCGTCCTTGGAAAAATTGTTTATTATAGCAGAGGCGTCCTTCTCTTCGTCATCAAACAGGTTTGCCGCTAATTTATTGAGATCACGGGGTTTATCCTCGTCAGATAAAATAAATTCAAACTCTTCATTATCGTTACGGATTTCATTATCTTCATCCTGAATATTCAACTTAAATTCATCTTTGTTTTTCATGGTGAAATTTCTCCTTTCATCACACAAATAAACTGTATCCTGCAACCGCAAAATCGCGCACAGATCGCAGTTTGATTATCATTATAACTAAATCGCCGTCGGAATTCAATTCGCCAAAGATACAAAGATAATTTTAATTAAATCAAGTATTTTGGATTTTATGTTTCAGTTTAACAAATGCGTAATTATTCCTTGAATTTATATTCACAAAGCGCAGAAATTATGCCCCCGTGCTTGTATGATTTAACATTTTGTAAAAAAAGAGTAATTGCACCAATAAAAAAACAAAAAAGTTATAAAAAAACACTTCAATTTTATGCAAATATATGATATAATCAGATAAATATTAAATTGAGAATATAATACCCTATGCAAAAAATAAATATAAATTCTGAAAGGTTGTATGGTATGGCCGTAACATTTACAGTGTCCTTGGCACGCATAATAAAGGAATTCTCTCTCGAAACGATATTCATGTCGAAAAATCCCGAGGAGATACTCATTTCCTCCAACGAAGTAAACCGCCCCGGCGTGGAGCTTACAGGCTTCTTCAACTTCTACGACAACAGACGAATCCTCGTCTGCGGCAACACCGAAATGGCGTATCTCAACGGTTTCACCCCCGAGAAGCGCGCAAAATGTCTCGATGAGCTGATGTCAAAGGAAGCTCCCGCGCTCATCCTCTGCCGCAGCTTTGAGCCGTTTGACGAAATGCTCGAGGCCGCAAAGAATCACGGAATGCCCATTCTCAGAACCTCTGAGTCTACCTCGCATTTCATCTCCGACCTCGTTGCATTCCTCAATGTCGAGCTTGCTCCCAGAATCACACGCCACGGCGTTCTGGTCGAAGTATACGGCGAAGGCATCCTGCTGCTGGGCGACAGCGGCGTAGGTAAGAGCGAAACAGCCATTGAGCTGGTCAAGCGCGGTCACCGTCTTATCGCGGACGACGCGGTCGAGATCCGCAAGGTATCCAATAAAACTCTCGTCGGCTCGGCACCTGCCAATATCCGACACTTCATCGAGCTGCGCGGCATAGGCATCATCAACGCCCGCCGTATTTTCGGTATGGGTGCTGTAAAGATCACCGAGAAGATCGACCTTGTGATCTGTCTGGAAAACTGGGACAGCGAAAAGGTCTATGACAGAATGGGTATGGAAAACGAATACACCGAGCTGCTCGGTAACAAGCTGCCTATGCTCACCATTCCGATCAAGCCCGGTCGAAATCTCGCTATAATCATCGAAGTTGCAGCCATGAACAACCGTCAGAAAAAGATGGGTTACAACGCGGCTCAGGAGCTTCTCCACAACCTCGGTATGGACGTAGCTCCCACAACTCCCGAAGTCAAGGAAGAATGGGACTCCTTTAATTGATTTGGTGAACAATGAATAGTTGATAAAGGGCAGTGTCCCTGTTCACGTCTTAATAAATTATGATTAGAAAATTAACTTGTCGAAATTAATGCATGAGCGGCGCAAAATGCGACGCTGTGTGTTGAAATATAAATTTTTTGAGGTGTATTTATTTATGTATAATCTTGGTATAGACCTTGGCGGCATGAGCGTTAAGGTAGGCGTAGTAGACGAAAACAATTCCATCATCGGCAAGGCTGCTGTTCCCACCAATTCTCCAAATCAGCCGCCCCGTCCCGCTGATGACATCATGGACGACATCGCTTCCGCATGCAGACTGGCTGTTGAGAACGCGGGCATCAGCTTTGACGAGGTAGCAAATATCGGACTCGGCTGCCCCGGCTCGGTAAATTCCAGCACAGGTATGCTCGAATTCTCGGGCAATCTCGGCATGCGCGATTATCCCATCGCAGCCAAGCTCGAGGAGCGTCTGGAGCGCAAGGTCTTTGTGGAAAACGACGCTAATGCAGCTGCCTTCGGCGAGTCCATCGCAGGCGCGGCAAAGGGCGCAAAAAATGCAGTCTGTGTCACACTCGGCACAGGCGTGGGCGGCGGTATTATCATCGACGGCAAGATATACAGCGGCTCAAATTATGCGGGCGGCGAGCTTGGTCACATGGTCATCGTGGCAGACGGCAAATACTGCACCTGCGGCAGACACGGCTGCTGGGAGGCATATGCATCCGCGACCGCACTTATCTATCAGACACAGGTCAAGATGCTCAACGATAAGACCTCTGATATGTGGAAGCTGGTTGACGGCGACCTCAGAAATGTCAACGGCAGGACCGCATTTGACGCATATCGCATGGGCGACAAGGCCGGCAGTGAGGTAGTAGACAAGTACATTTCCTACATCGCATGCGGTGTGACTAATGTTATCAATATATTCCAGCCCGACATCATCTGCATCGGCGGCGGCATCAGCAAGGAAGGCGATACGCTCATCGCTCCTCTGATGAAGTATGTCAACGCCGACCGCTTCGGCAAGAATCTTGCCAAGCAGACCGAGATCGTCACAGCTAAGCTGGGCAACGATGCGGGCATAATCGGTGCGGCAAATCTTTATATGAACGCACAGTAATTTTAATCTAATTTTTCTCGGAGGAATTTGAATCTGATGGCGAACGATTATATGTACTGCAAGCCGCAGCTTGAGGCAATCGGCTGCGAGGTGATTGCGGACGAACCAATGAAAAATCACACGTCGTTTAAAATCGGCGGAAACGCGGACCTTTTTGTCACGGTGAATAACCATGAGCAGCTTTCGGCTGTACTGAAATTTGCGGCTGACGGGAATATACCGCTTTTTGTGCTGGGCAACGGCTCCAATCTGCTGGTTTCCGACGGGGGAATACGCGGTATCGTGCTGAAACTCGGTGGCGAATTCCGTGAGATCGGATTCAATTCCGACGGGACGATACACTGCGGCACAGGCGCAATGCTCTCAAAGCTCTGCTCCTTCGCGCTGGAAAATTCCCTCACAGGTCTTGAATTTGCGTGGGGAATTCCCGGCTCCTGCGGCGGTGCGGCATTTATGAATGCAGGTGCATACGGCGGCGAGATGAAGGACGTTGTGGTGTCCTGTGAGCATGTTGACATGCAGGGCAACCGCGGCGAATTCAGTGGCGACGAGCTGGATTTCAGCTATCGCCACAGCGTCTACGGCAGCGGCGAATACATCATCACAGGCGTAAATCTCAAGCTTGAAAAGGGCGATAAGTCCGAAATCCAAGCGAAGATGGATGACCTGATGGGTCGCCGCAAGGACAAACAGCCTCTCGAATACCCCAGCGCGGGAAGTATATTCAAGCGTCCGGTCGGATATTTCGCGGGTGGACTTATCGAGCAGTGCGGTCTTAAAGGTGCAAAGGTGGGCGGCGCAATGGTCAGCCCCAAGCATGCGGGATTCATTGTGAACGCGGGCGGTGCGACCTGCAAGGATGTGCTTGACCTTATCGCTGAGATTCAGCGCAAGGTCAAGGCGGAGACAGGCGTTGACCTCGAATGCGAAGTCAGAAAAACAGGAGTTTGAACGGAGGCGCAGGCTGTGGAATTCTTGATAGTGACGGGTCTTTCCGGTGCCGGCAAGTCTATAGTGGTAAATGCACTGGAGGACAGCGGATTTTATTGCGTCGACAATATGCCGCCGATGATGATACTGAGATTTTACCGCATCTGCATGAAATCTCACGACGAAGAATTTGACAAGGTCGCCGTTGTGACCGACATTCGCGGCGGTGAGCCTTTCAGAACACTTATAACTGACCTTGAGGTGCTGAAAATTCAGGGCAACCCGTTTAAGGTGCTGTTTATGAATTGCAGTGAGCAGGTATTGCTGAATAGATTCAAGGAGACGCGCCGCAAGCACCCGTTGGCGGACGAGTACGGCGATTCTATGGAAGCCGCGATACAGGCTGAAATAAAAATGCTCGAGCCTGCCTATAAAATGGCAGATTATCTGATAGACACCACCGAATTGTCTCCCACACAGCTTAAAAACCGCGTGAGAGATATGTTCGGCGGTGAAGCGTCTGAACAGATGGTGGTGCACATAATGTCGTTCGGCTTCAAATACGGTCCGAACCGCGAAGCCGACCTGCTTTTTGACGTGCGCTGCTTCCCGAACCCATATTATGTCCCCGAGCTGAAGCACCACACAGGACTTGAAGCCTGCGTGCGTGAATATGTATTGAAGGACGAAGTCACGCGAGGATTTGTGGCGAAGCTTTATGACATGATAGATTATCTCCTGCCGCTCTACAAGAAAGAGGGCAAGAGCCAGCTGGTCGTGGCGATGGGCTGCACGGGCGGCAAGCACCGCTCGGTGACTATCGCGGAAAATCTCGGCGCATATCTCATGGCAAAGGGCAACAAGGTGGTAATTACCCACCGCGACATAACGAAGTAATGATCAGTTCATAATTCATGGTGAATTGTAAAGGACGGTAATAAATAATAATGTCATACTCATCTCTGGCAAAGGGTGAGCTGTGCAACATCAGACCGGAAAGCGAATGCTGCGAAGTGGCGGAGGCTTACGGTCTGTTGCTGTATTCAAAGCTGCTCACTGACAAGCACGATTCATATTCGACTGACAACAAGGCAATAGTCAGCCGCATAGCCGAAAAAGCGGCATCGGTGTGCGGTGTGTATGCCGACGTGCTGACCTATCCCAAGGGCGACGGCGGCGAGAATGGACAGCGGTTCGTGGTCAAGATCCCCGATGCCGAGCAGAAAAAAATGATCTGCGCGCGGTTTGCAGGCGAAAACGGGGGCATATTAAAAAACGAATGCTGTATAGCTTCATTCCTGCGCGGTGCATTTTTGGTGTGCGGCACGGTCACAGAGCCGCAGAAGGATTACCATTTGGAATTCATCGCGGGCAGTGAGCGTCGGTGCGATATTTTGGCGGATGTGCTCAAGCGCATAGACATCCGCACCCACAAGCTCAGCCGCAATGAACGCTGGGTGATCTATGTCAAGGACGCGGAAGGTATCAGCAGATTGATGCGGTGCATGGGCGCGGTGTATGCCGCCGAGCATTTGGATGCCACCCGTACCGTCCGCGACTGCCGCAACAATGCCAACCGCCGCGTTAACTGCGACCAAGCGAATATCGACCGCACCCTGCTTGCGGCGGAACAGCAGTGCATGGCGATACGCAAATTAATGAAAGTCAAGGGAATCGAGGGGATCCCGCCCGAGCTGCGCGAGATTGCGGAGCTGCGGCTGGAGAATCCCGAGATGTCTCTGCGCGAACTCAGCGAAAGTCTTAGCGAGCCGATAAGCCGAAGCGGTGTCAACCACAGGCTGAAAAAGCTGATGGAGCTCGCAGAAGATGTTAAGTAAAGGGGAGTTTTTTATGATATACTCACGCAATTTACGCAATGAAGGCAAGCCGTATTTGACCGAGCTTACAAACGGCGGTGAGGGTGTGAAGCCTATAATTTCCGACAGCTCGGATCAATACGGTGCGGATATGTCGCCGTCGGAATTATTGCAGGCGGCTTTGGCGGGATGCACCAATATGACTGCGCGCGCCCTTTTGGAAAAACGCGGAATACCGTTTGAAGATATATTGGTTGACGTTAAAATGGAGCAGGCAGACGGCAAGACGGTAATCACCCGCTCAATTAAAATAATTTCCGACGCTCCCGATGAGGAAATACAGGCTGTGATAGAAAGAGCGAAGAATTGCTATGTAGGAAAAATTCTGACCGGCGAAATTGAAATTAAGGACGAGTGATTTGTGTTTGGGCGAAAGAATTTGCATAAAAGTTGTAATTTGCAGTGTGGCTATGTTATAATGAATTCATTGCCGCAGGTTGAATGTGCATCGCGTACTTAGGGTGGGATTTATTTATATGACTGTAAAAGATCTGCTGTCACTTGTAGCCTTTGAAGAGGTGCAGATATTATTAAATTGCACTACGGGGAAAAGAAAATAGCTGTTCTCAAAGAAGCATATTATTCCTTAAAGAAAATGTCACCTGCCACGAATACAAATGGCACGACTATTTGCATTAACGCATTTTTGAGCGATGGTGAAGATTCTGTTTGCTTAAACGAATTTGACGAGCTGAATAACGAACTGTACTTTGATGTTTCCGCATATGAACCAAATGACGATATTGTTTATTCGATCGTATCAGCAGAATATAGAGAACTGTTAGGTTATCATATAGATAAACAAACCCAAAAAAGGCTTTCAGCCAAGTCGATATTAGCGCATATTTTGTGGGAA